>JBEANP010000245.1:0-4273 GCA_041165385.1 Pseudomonadota bacterium
CCACGCGTTTTACAGGGACCAAGACTTTCATTGCTGCGACTCCAGATAGTTATAAAGGGGCAATTTACTTGACGTGCACGTCAACTGTTTGATTCTATGCGGGACTGCGATTTCATTCGCCAAAAGATCCAAAAGATAAAATAGAACGATCGTGCTTTTTAAGAATTATAGCGGAACCGCGATTCCTTTTTCAGCGCTGGCTGGACGCTGATGAATCACCCGTTGTGGATAGGGAATATCGATGTTGTTTTGACGAAACGCCGCCAGAATGGCCAAGTTGATCTCAGAGCGCAAATTCAGCTGCCCCCGGTCCAGGTCGTCCACCCAGTAACCCAGCGTGAATTCCAGGCCGTCTGCGCCAAAGTTGGAAAGCGATGCCGTGGGCGCGGGCTCCGCAAGCACCCGGTTTTGAGCCTGTGCAGCGCCCAGCAACAGCGCCATCACTTGCTGCACATCGCTGTCGTAGCCCACCGACACCACAGTGGTCTGATGCACGCGCGCGTCGGCCAAAGAGAGATTTTCCACCCGCTGGGTAACCAGCATTTCATTAGGAACAATAGACTCACGGCCAGTATTGGAGCGCACCACCGAGTAGCGGGCGTTGATTTGGGTGATCAGGCCCTCGAAGTTTTCCACCCGAACGACATCACCAATGCGCATGCTGCGCTCGGCCAAAATCACAAAGCCACTGACGTAGTTGGCAGCCAGCTTTTGCAAACCCAAGCCAATACCCACGCCCACAGCGCCACCCAGCACCGAGAGCGCCGTGAGGTCGATACCAACGGCTGACAACGCCAAAATCAGGCCCACAAACATCAATAGCGCGCGTGCCGCGTTGCTCAGGGCCTTGCGCAGCGACAGCTCGCCGCCTGTTGTATTTTTCAACAGCCGCGTCTCAATCGCCGCTGAAATCCACAGGGTGACAATCAACACCGCGCCAGCGGTGAGCGCGCCCTCGATCATGGTGCGCACTGACAAGTTGGAACCACCTACCTTCCAGGTGATTTGGTCCAATTCATTGAGCATCACAGGCATCAGGCCGCTCACCCACAACACCACGGCCAACCAGGCGAACCACGAAATAGTTTGCTCCATGACACGTACCCAACGGGCCTCTGCAAAAACCGCTTGCAACACTTTGACTCCGACCCGAATAACCACCAGCGATATCCAGATCGGTATAGCCAGCTTGAATACAGCCACGGGCATGTAGCGATTCAACACGTCCAGTGCAGCGTAGCCCAAGCACAACAACACCAAGGGAAACAAAACGCCATCGATGTTCTTGCGGCCAAACCAGATTGAGCGTTGATCGTCATAGCCCAAGCCTTTGCGCAAGCCCGCCACCAATGCCCATGCAGTGGCCACGAAGACTGCCAAAAGCACCAGCTCCACCAACACAGTGGGCTGTGTGAAAGCAGCTGCCCAGCCAGCAAAGTCGTCAATGGGTTGAGGGGCATTAATATGTGTCAAAGTTGCCATTTACAAATCCACCAGGGCGCGCACATGTGCCCATACTTCATTCAACATTTTCAGGTAACGTTAAGCCATGGATGTACAACACAAACTTAACGCGATTCGCAATCAGCTTAACACGGTGATTGTGGGCAAAGCTGCCCAAATTCAAGACTGCGTAGCCTGCCTTTTGGCTGGTGGCCACCTGCTGATTGACGACGTGCCCGGTGTGGGGAAAACCACTTTGGCCCATGCTCTCGCACGCACATTCGGCCTGCATTTTTCAAGGGTGCAATTTACCTCTGACCTGATGCCCAGCGACCTGTCGGGCGTATCGATTTACGAGCGTGGCAAAGAGTCCTTTGTGTTCCACCCCGGCCCGATTTTTGCGCAGGTGCTGCTGGCCGATGAAATCAACCGCGCCAGCCCCAAAACCCAAAGCGCGCTGTTAGAGGCCATGGAAGAAAAGCAGGTCACTATTGAGGGTGAAACCCGCGCCTTGCCGCATCCATTTTTTGTTATTGCCACCCAAAACCCGCTAGACCAAGTGGGCACCTACGCCCTGCCCGAGTCGCAGTTGGACCGTTTTTTAATGCGCATCTCGCTGGGCTACCCCGACCGCGCCGCCGAGCGCGAGCTGCTCATGGGCAATGACCGGCGCAGCATGTTGGACGCGCTGCCTAGCCTGCTCGACGCGACGGAACTGAACACGCTGCAGCAACAGGTGCTAGCCGTGCACGCCGCAGACCCACTGCTGAACTATGTGCAAGATCTGATCGCCGCCACCCGTTCAGGCCAGTGGTTTTTGCAGGGCCTGAGCCCGCGTGCTGGCATTGCACTGGTGCGTGCTGCCAAAGCCCAGGCATTGCTTAGCGGGCGCAACTACGTGGCCCCCGACGACGTGCAAGCCGTGCTACCCCAAACCATCGCCCACCGCCTGGTACCCGTAGGTAATGCTGGGCGTGGTGCAGCAGAACAAGTGCGCGCCATGCTGCAGGCGGTGCCTCTGCCGTGAAAGCTTACCTACGGCAATGGTTTGAGTCGCGCATCCCGCCGCGCGACACCATCACGCTCACGCAGCGCAGTGTCTACATAGTGCCCAGCCGCGCGGGGTGGATGCTGGCACTCACGCTGCTGGTATTGCTGGTGGGGAGCATCAATTACCAACTCAACTTGGGCTATGTGCTGACCTTTTTGCTGGCGGGCAGTGCGCTGGTGGGCATGTATGTCTGCCACGGTACACTGCGCGGGATTACTATGCATTTGATAGCACCAGATGCGCAACACACGGGGGCTAGCGTGCCGTTGGGCATACAAATCTCCAGTGACCGGCGCAGCGTGCGCTATGGCATTGGCATGGCGGTGTGGGGCAGCGGGCATTGGAGTTGGACCGATGTACCTGCCCAGGGCAGCACCAAAGTCACCGTGAGTTTTCAGGCGCACAAGCGCGGCCTGCACCGCGTGCCCACACTCACCGCTGAGACGCGCTTTCCGCTGGGCACCTTCAGGGTGTGGACGGTATGGCGGCCCGCAGCGCAAGTGCTTATCTACCCCGCGCCAGAGCCGCACCCGCAGCCTCTTCCCTTGGGCGAGCCTCGCGCCAGCGGAGCCGCGACCCACCATAAACAAGACACTGGTGAATTTGACGGCGTTCGCCCCTACCGGCGCGGCGACCCCCTCAAAACCGTGGTTTGGAAAAAAGTGGCGAAGTCTGACCACCTTGTCAGCCGCGACACCCAGCAAGTGCAGCGCTTTGAGTTGTGGCTAGACTTGGCCAAAACTGGCACACTCGGCATCGAGCAACAGTTGTCTCGCTTGTGTGCCTGGGTGCTGCTGGCCGACCGGCAAGGCGCCCCCTACGGCCTGCGCTTAGGCAGCACAGAAATCGCGCCCGCCTCGGGCGAGGCACACAAGCGGGCCTGCCTGCAGGCACTAGCGCTGTACTGAGCGCGCACCGATTCTGATTGCGCGTAACACCATGGTTCAACCCCCTACGTCCAACCCAAACCCTGGCCTTCTGACACGCCTGTACAGCCTGCCGCGCGACACACGCGACACCTTGTTTTTGCTGCTGGTGATTGGCTGGGTCTTGCTGCCGCAAGTAGAACGCTTGCCCCTGTGGCTCAGTGCAGTTACAGGGGTCGTTCTGGTCTGGCGCGGCTGGATTGCGGTGCAGGGCCGCAGCTTGCCCTCGCGTTGGTGGCTAGTAGCCCTTTTGCTGGTGGCTACTGGGCTGACGTTTTGGACCTACCGCACGTTATTCGGACGAGATGCAGGCGTTACTTTCATAGTGCTGCTACTGGCACTTAAAACGCTGGAAATACGCGCCCAGCGCGATGCCTTTGTGATTTTTTTTCTAAGCTTTTTTACCCTGCTATCGAACTTTTTTTACTCACAAAGTCTGTTGATTGCTGCATCCATGATGTTGGGGTTGTGGGGGCTACTCACTGCGCTCGTCAACAGCCAAATGCCTGTGGGTCGCCCCCCATTGTGGAAAGCGGCAAAAACAGCCGGTGGCATGGCACTCTTGGGCACACCTATCATGGTGGTGTTGTTTGTGCTTTTTCCCCGCATATCGCCGTTGTGGGGAATACCGGGCGACGCTATGGCCGGGCGCAGCGGCCTTTCGGCCAACATGCAAGTCGGCACCATTGCCAATCTGGCGCTAGACGACGGCATTGCTATGCGTGTTGAGTTTGAAGGCGCGCCACCGCGCCAAAGCGACCTGTATTTTCGGGGGCCCGTGCTCTCCACCTTCGACGGGCTGGAATGGAAGCCGCTGCGTTCAGGCTTCCCCACCGAGCTACAAGCACCCACC
>JBEANP010000246.1:0-4251 GCA_041165385.1 Pseudomonadota bacterium
CACATAACCCGGTGCATCCCAGCCTTGCACCTCCACGCGCAGCAAGGTACCCGCATCCACCAGCACGGCCAAGTCCGCATCTTTGATGCGGGGTTTGGTGCGAAAGTAGTCATTGATCCAGCGCGCCTGGCTGATGCCCAGCGCGGTCACCGCTTTTTCAATCCATAGGCTGTGCAACGCAGCAGCGTCAGGAACTGCCATTGGCTGCAAACATTGCGGCGCCACGCGCTCGGTTAGGTCGTACACCCGGTGAAAATTCTCTCGCCGCGCAATCATCAGCTCACCCAAGCCAAACAGCGCCTCCAGCCACCGCTTCTCATCCTTCCAGCCCCACCAAGCACCACCCTTGCCCTCAGTCCGCGCAAAGTCAGACGACTTCACCGGCCCAGTGACTCGGATGTGCTCCAACAGTTTGTCCAAATGCGGCCGCTGTGCCAGCCGGTGTTGCTCGGCCTTGGCCAGCCCCCAATGCCGCCGTGTCTGCTGGTTGTAAGCACGATGGACGTGCAAGTCATCCGCCGGCGCAAAGCACGCCTCATGTGCCCAGGTTTCAAACACCTGGCCGGAGGCCAGTGTCGCCTCTAGCCACTGCCTGGGATAGTCGCCCAACCGGGAATGCAGCACCAAGTAGGGGCTGCGCGACACAACGTGAATCGTGTCAATCTGCAGCAGTGCAATGCGCTGTATACACGTAGCCACGTCTGAAAACCGCGCCTGCCGCGCAGGTGGCTTCAACAAGCCTTGCGCCGCCAGATGCAAGTTACGGGCTTGCGCAAGCGACAACATGGGCAAGTAGCTTAGCCGCGCAGCCGCGCCAACAATCCAGCCGTTGACCCATCCAACCCAGTAGTGTCTCCAGAAGCCAGCCGTGGCTCAATGTCCTTAGCCAACACCTTGCCCAGCTCCACACCCCACTGGTCAAAACTGTTGATGCCCCAAAGCGAACCGCTCACAAACACGCGGTGCTCTTGCAGCGCAATCAGCGCGCCCAAAGACGCAGGTGTCAAATCATCCAGCAACAAGAAGGTACTGGGCCGGTTGCCCGGAAAGTCTTTATGCCCCCCCGCATCACTCTTGCCGACCATTAGCGCCTGCGCTTGTGCCAACACATTGGCCAGCAGCATGGGGTGGTGGCCCTTGAGGTGGTGGCGAGCCTTTTTCACTGCAATAAACTCCACCGGCACCACGTCGGTACCTTGGTGCAGCATCTGAAAATACGCATGCTGACCATTGGTGCCCGACTCGCCCCACAACACCGGCGACGTACCAAACGGCAGCCCTTGGCCCGATGCGTCCACACGCTTGCCGTTGCTCTCCATCTCCAGTTGCTGCAAATACGCAGGCACGCGGCGCAAAGCGCTGTGGTAGGGCGCAATACTGCGGCTTGTAAAGCCATGAAAGTTGCGATACCACACGTCCAGCAGCGCTAGGCGCACGGGCAAATTACTGGCCAGCGGCGCGGTGCGAAAGTGTTCGTCCATGGCGTGCGCGCCCGCCAGAAAATCACGAAAACCTTGCGCGCCCACGGCAATAGCAATCGGCAGCCCAATGGCCGACCACATGGAATAGCGCCCACCTACCCAGTCCCAAAAACCAAACGTGGTGGTGATGCCAAACGCGTTGGCCGCCGCCACATTGGTGGTTAGCGCCGCAAAGTGGCGTGCCGTGTCGGTGCCGCCCTGCTCTTCAAACCACGCCTTGGCCGACTGCGCGTTGGTCATGGTTTCAATGGTGGTGAAGGTCTTGCTGGCAATCAGGAACAGAGTGCTCTCAGCCTTAAGGTGCGGCAGTTTGGCGGCCAGCTCATGGCCATCCACATTGCTCACAAAGTGCAGGCGCTTACCGCCGGTGGCCGGGTCGGTGTTGGCAAAGGCATCCAGCGCCAGCACCGCCATTTGTGGCCCTAAATCGGAGCCGCCAATGCCGATGTTCACTACATCGGTAATGGCAGCATCACCGCGCACTTGCTCGGCATAAGCCAGCATGGCGTCTAGCGTAGTATGTACTTTCGCCTGCTCAGCCAGCTTAAATGCTACTGAATTAATAGCTGGTTGCGTACTATCCACGGGCGCTACAGGTGGATTTCGCAATAACGTGTGCCAGACCTCGCGGTTTTCGGTGTTGTTAATCTTGTCGCCCGCAAACATGGCATCGCGGTGCTCTTGCACGCCAGACTGCTCAGCCAACTGCAGCAGTAGCGCCTCGGTGGCAGCGTCCAAGCGGTTCTTGGACAGGTCAGCAAACACATAGGGGGCGTCTTGGCTCAGGCGCTCAAACCGCGTAGCGTCTTGTGCAAACGCGGTGCGAATATCAAAGGATTTGCCAGTCGCTTGGTAGGCAGCCTGTAGCTGGCTCCAAGCAGGGGTGCGGTCGCAGCGGGTACGTGCCATGGTGCGGATTCCTTGTGTTTTAAGCGGCTAGCATGAGTTGTTCGAGCTTGACCGCATCTACGCAGAATGCGCGAATGCCTTCTGCCAGTTTTTCGGTGGCCATGGCATCTTCGTTCATGGCAAGGCGGAAGCTTTTCTCGTCATAGTGCTGGTGGGGGATGTCCAGGGTCTTGGCTTTGTCAGCGTTCAGATGCTGGGTCAGCGGTGTGTCGGTGGCGGCCAATTGGGCCAGTAAATCGGGGCTGATGGTCAACAGATCGCAACCAGCCAGTGCGGTGATTTGGCCCACGTTGCGAAAGCTAGCGCCCATCACCTCGGTGGCAATGCCGTAGCGCTTGTAATAGTTATAAATCTGGGTGACAGATTTCACACCGGGATCGTTCAATTCGGCGTTATCAGCCTCTAACCATGCAGCGCCTGCCGACTTTTTATACCAGTCGTAAATGCGGCCCACGAAAGGAGAAATGAGCTGCACCTTGGCCTGCCCACACGCCACTGCTTGGCAAAACGAGAACAACAAAGTCAAGTTGGTGTGAATGCCCTTGCGCTCCAACTGCTCAGCAGCTTGAATACCTTCCCAAGTAGAAGCCACCTTAATCAACACACGGTCGGCGTGAATGCCTTGCGCCTGGTACAGCTCAATCAACCGCTCACCGCGCGCCACAGTGGCGTTGGTATCAAAACTTAAACGTGCATCCACTTCGGTGGAGACACGGCCAGGAATGATGGACAAAATCTCACATCCAAAACGCACCAACAAACGGTCAATCACCTCGTCCATAGGACGGCCACGGAACTGGGCCACAGTCTCACTCAACAACGGCGCGTAATCCGACTTTTGCACTGCTTTAAGAATCAGCGACGGATTAGTGGTGGCGTCTGTGGGCTTAAAAGCGTCCAGCTGCTTGAAGTCGCCCGTGTCGGCAACCACGGTGGTGAATTGTTTGAGTGCAAGCAATTGGTTCATAGGTTGGCTCATGGGGGTTTTCAAAAATTTGATTTTAAAAGGCGCTTGAATTATCAATGAAACAAAGTTACATTACAACGTCATGTTTTATGTAACTTCACATCACCTGTTTGCATTATGAGCTTTGATCTAGTCTTGTTTGGCGGCACCGGCGACCTGGCCTGGCGCAAATTGATGCCCGCTTTGTTCCAAGCGTTTCGCCACGGTACTTTGCCTGATGGAGGCCGCATTATTGGTGTGGGACGAGACGACCTCAGCCACGAGCAATACCGCGCACTGATTCAGTCCCGCTTTGACAAAGTGGATTTGTCCAAGCGCCCCAGCGCTGAAGAGTTTGCCCGCTTTGCTGCCATTCTTGAGTTTGTGCGCATGGACTTGTCCAAGCCCGACGACTATGCCGCACTGGCCGCAACACTCAACGCCCGTAATGCTGGTACGGTAGTGATGTACGTAGCCACCGCGCCCGCCCTGTTCACCACCGTGTGCGAGCAACTGGGTGCGTCCGGACTCAACACCCCAAAAACCCGCGTGGTACTCGAAAAACCCCTCGGCCACGACCTGGCATCCAACCGTGCCATCAATCAAACAGTGCGCCGGTTTTTTGAAGAAAAGCAAGTTTTTCGCATCGACCACTACCTGGGCAAACCCGCGGTACAAAACCTGTTTGCACTGCGCTTTGGCAACGCCTTGTTCGAACCCCTGTGGAAGCGTGAGCATATTGCCAATATTCAAATCACCATTGCCGAAAACCTAGGCGTTGAAAGCCGAGGTGCGTTCTACGAAGGTACCGGTGCGCTGCGTGACATGGTGCAAAACCATGCGCTACAACTGCTGTGTGCCATCGGCATGGAACCACCCATCAATTCGCACGCAGATGCTATCCGCGACGAAAAG
>JBEANP010000247.1:0-4242 GCA_041165385.1 Pseudomonadota bacterium
TTCATCATGGCGCGTATACGGTGTCTAGTGATTGAAAGCCTTTGACTTCAATCGGGTTGCCAAAAGGGTCCAGAAAAAACATGGTCCACTGCTCGCCAGGTTGTCCGGAAAAACGAAGCTGGGGTTCTAAAACAAAAGCCGTATTGGCGTCGCGCAGGCGCTGGGCCAACGCCTGCCAATCGGGCAGTGCCAGCACCAAACCGAAATGCGGCATGGGTACCAAATGGTCACCCACATGGCCGGTGTTGGCGGTGGCAAAGGGCTGGCCCAAATGCAAAGAGAGCTGGTGGCCGAAGAAGTCAAAGTCCACCCAGGTAGCAGTGCTGCGCCCCTCGGCACAGCCAAGCACGTCGCCGTAAAACTGGCGGGCGGTGTCGAGGTGGGTCACGTTAAAAGCAAAATGGAACAGGCTGCGCATAGGCCCAAAGAATACCAGCCCGCGCCTGGAGTGAAGGGGATTCGCACATAATCCCGCCTATGTCGTTTTTGCAAGCCCTTGGCCAATCCAAATTGATCGCTCGCTGCGTGTTGGCGTGGTTTGCGTTGGCTATGTGCGTGGCAGTTGCGGCGCCGGTGGTTAACCCGCAAGGCAGTCAGTTGGTGTGCTCTGCCTCCGGCGCGGTCAAGTTGGTCAATATCGGTGCTGACTCTTCTGTACCTATGCAGACCCACCTGTTGGACTGCGTGCTATGCCTGAGTGCTGGCGCACCGCCTGTACCTGCGCTCAGGTCGGTGGAAGCCCCTTTATTTCTTAATTTTGCCTTGCGGCCTGCTCCCAGCGCATGGGTTGCCAAGCGCACTGCCGCGCCGCTTGGGGCGCGCGGCCCGCCTGCAGCCTGATTGACCGTTGGGTGCGCCGCACAAGCTGCGCGCTGTCTTGGTGGTGCGCGCCCATATGGGTGCGCCGCCGTTCACTCCCACGCTAAATCACGCGTAAATCACGCTGGATGTGCCGCCCATGGGTGTTGCATATCCACTGCAAGGCTTTTATGAAAATCAAAAACGCTATTAAATTCATAGCTGCAACCACAATACTGACGGGCGCTAGCATCTCTTTTTCTCATGTAGTGCTGCAAGATGGTGCTGCTGCGGGTACCAGTTACCGGGCAACGCTGCGCGTGGGCCATGGTTGCGGCACTTCTCCCACCTCCGCTATGCGGGTCACCATTCCTGCAGGCTTCAATGGGGCCCAGCCCATGCCCAAAGCGGGTTGGACGCTGAGCACCAAAGTAGGCAAGCTGGCCCAGCCCTATGAGTCCCATGGCACCAAGTACACCGATGGTGTTTTGGAAATCACCTGGACGGCCAACGGCCCCGACAACGCGCTGCCCGCCGACTATTACGACGAATTCGTGTTGCGTGGCACCACACCCACCGCCCCCGGTCCGATCTGGTTCAAGGTGGTGCAAAGTTGCGCGCAAGGTAGCAACGACTGGGTGGAAGTGCCCGCCAGCGGAAGCTCCACCAAGGGCCTCAAGATGCCTGCCGCTTTGCTGGAAGTGCTGGACATTCGGGCCACGGGTGGCCATTCGCACTGACTCACTGACATTCTCCCAATTGAAAGAAAACTGTATGAAACACATTGTCAAACTCTGCGCCACCTTGCTGGCCGCTACCCTGTCCACGACGCTATGGGCGCAAAACGTGCAAGTCAAAGACGCCTGGGCCCGTGCCACTGTGCAGGGCCAAATGGCCACGGGTGCTTTCATGAAGCTCACCGCCAAAGAGGGCACCCGCTTGGTGTCGGTTTCGTCCCCCGTGGCGGGTGTGGCCGAAGTGCACGAGATGGCCATGGACAACAACATCATGAAAATGCGGGCTGTTGCTGGCTTGGACTTGCCCGCTGGCAAGGCCGTGGAGCTCAAGCCCGGCAGCTACCACGTGATGCTGATGGACCTGAAAACGCCACTGCAGAAAGACACCACCATACCGTTGACGCTGGTGTTTAAGGACGCTAAGGGCTTGGAAACTAAAACTGAGCTCAAGGTGACTGTGAGTCAAATGGCACCCGCGGCTGGCGCGCGGTAGGAGTAAAGTGGTGTTTGCGATTTTTACAATACCAACTTGACTGCCAAATGGAGACACCATGAGCGACTCAGACACCAGCGGTTTCGGCAAATTTGTGCCCGGCTTTGACTTTTTGCAAAACTTGGCCAAAGGCGCAAGTAGCAGCCTGCCGCAAATGCCCGGCTTGGGCAGCTGGATTGCGCCCACGCTGAACCCGGAAGAGCTGGATAAACGTATTGACGAGCTCAAGGCGGTGCATTTTTGGCTCGAGCAAAACTCCCGAGCGCTGGGGGCCACCATTCAGGCGCTGGAGGTCCAAAAAATGACCCTGGCCACACTCAAGGGTATGAATTTCAGTATGGGTGAAGTGGCCGACGCCATGAAGTTCAAACCGGCCCAAGAAGCCCCTAGCACCGCAAAACCAGAAGCCAAGGCGCCTGCTGCAGAAAAGCCCGAAAAGTCCGAAAAGCCTGACGCAGCGTCGGCCGCATTGGTAGACCCGTTGCAACTATGGGGATCGCTGACGCAGCAGTTTCAGCAAATTGCAACAGCGGCAATGAAAGATGCCACCAGCAAAACAGCCACCGCAGCGGGCAGCAAAGCGCCTGCAAAACGGGCCCCCGCCAAAAAAGCCACTGCTACCAAGGCAGCGCGTAAAAAGCCCACTGCCCGCTAATTGAATTTGTTGAATTGAAACTCTTTCCTTACGCTCACGCCACCCATCCGCAGTGGCAAATGGCCGCAGCGTTGGTGCTAGCGCAGCTGCGTGCACAAATGGCATTGCATGGCTATGCCAGTAGCCCCACGCTGGCGCTGCTCTATGTGACAGACCACTACGCTGGGGCTGCTAAAGACATTCTTGAGCACCTGCAAGCAGAATTGCCATTGGTGACCGACTGGTCGGGCACGGTAGGCATTGGTGTGGTGTCTAACAACGTAGAGTACTGGGACGAGCCGGCCATGACCGTCATGCTGCTGGAGCTGCCCAGTGACCAGTACCGCGTGTTTTCGGGCGTGGCCCCGTTGGGGCTGGGGTTTGACGCCCACACCGCACTGGTGCACGCCGATGGCAACACCAGCGACCTGGCTGAGCTGGTGGACGAGATGGCAGAGCGCACCGACGCAGGCTATGTGTTTGGCGGCATTGCTTCCAGCCGCGCGCAAAGCCTGCAGTTTGCAGTAGGTGGCAATGGCAACATTAGTGGCCATGGCGCAGCCAGTGGCGTGTTTCAGGGGGGCTTGAGCGGGGTGGCCTTTGGGGCAGATGTTGCGCTGGTGTCCCGCGTCACACAGGGTTGCACGCCGGTGGCCAAAGAACACACCGTGACCCAGGCCGACCACAACGTGGCGGTCGCATTGGATGGCGAGCCTGCGCTAGACGTGATGCTGCGCGAGCTGAACGTGTCTTTGGATGAACCTCAGCATGCGTTGGAGGTGGTGCGTGCCACGTTAGTAGGCCTTGCCGATGTGGGCGGACCGCATATCAGCAAGCCCGCTGTGCGGCACACGGGGAACTTTGGTGACGAAGTGACCGTGCGCCACATCATTGGCCTGGACCCTGGCCGCAAAGGCGTGGCCGTGGCGGCGGTGGTGCCCGAAGGTGCCAAGTGGGTGTTTTGCCAGCGCAATGTGCAGGCCGCCCGCGCCGACCTGACCCGTATTTGTGCCGAAATTCGCGAAGAGCTTGAGCCGCAAGAAATGCCCATGGAAACCGTGGCAGCCCTGCAGGCCAGCGAGCTGGATGCAGCGCCGCACCCGGCCCGGCGCATTGCCGGGGCCGTGTATGTGAGTTGCACTGGCCGGGGTGGCGCCCACTTTGGGGGCCCGAGCGCCGAGATGCATTTGGTGCGCCGTGCGTTGGGCGATGTGCCTTTGGTCGGTTTTTTTGCGGGTGGTGAAATCGCGCACCGCCATGTGTACGGCTACACCGGGGTGCTGACGGTTTTCATAACCAAATAGGCAGCTAGCCCCCTAGAGGTTTGCGTAGCTAGCTATAAAAAATATAGCACTTTGCCTCAAATCCCGCGGGCGCGTTCTTCTTTGAATCTCGCCCTGAATGCCCCAAATGCGCCCGCATCCAGCGAGGCCCGTACTTCCGTCATCAGGTTCAGGTAGTAGTGCAGGTTGTGGATGGTGGCCAGCATGGGGCCGAGCATTTCGCCGCATCGATCCAGGTGGTGCAGGTAGGCTCTAGAGAAGCCTTCGCGTCCGCCATCATCCCAGCTGACCCCAGAA
>JBEANP010000248.1:0-4168 GCA_041165385.1 Pseudomonadota bacterium
AGCCACGTTCTACATCATGGCCGACACAGCGCCAGCGCGTCAGTGCACGCTGTCCCGCTTCAAAATTAACGGTGCGCTTGGGGCGGTTGGGCCAGTCCACCAATAAAGGCAAATCTATGTCTTGCCAGTCCTCGCTTATGGGCAAAGTGCCTATCACAACCGCCTCGTAGCACTTGTCCACAAGCCGCTTTTCAAACGACAGATTGATCGCACGCTGCGCCACGATGCCGCGTGCCATGACCACCAGGCCCGAGGTGTCGCGGTCCAGGCGGTGCACGACAAGGGCGTCAGGATAAACGTCTTGCGCGCGTTTGCTCAGGCAGTCCTGCTTGGCTTCGCCACGCCCGGGCACGGTGAGCAGGCCCGCAGGCTTGTCCAGCACCAGCATCATGTCGTCAACATAGACCACCGGCAGCGCAGTCACCGGCGGTGGGTTGTAGTGGTCTTCGGGGCTATGCATCGCTATTGCCAATCAGGCGCTGCACCGTTGCGCACCGTTTGCGGGCATCTGGCTTTTAGAAAATATACGCATAGTGGGTGGTGTGGCACGCTGGGTTACAAACATGAGAGAGGTTGAAGTAGGGCAAGGCCCCGGGAGAGCTTACCGTAGCCGCAGAACCTAAAAATCGCAGTGTTTGCGGTTTGCGGCGACAATCTCATTCTGTTTTAATTTGCTTCAGGTTTACGTTTACACATGTCTAGCACGACCACTTTCAAGGTACGCCCCGCAACCTTGCGCGATGCCAAAAATATCGCCGAACTCCATAACGCCATCGTCCGCGAAGCCTACAAGGCGCTCATTGCGGATGCCCAAATACCTGAAGTTCCGCTTGAAAAACGCCAAGCCTACTGGCGCGAAGCCATTGAATACAGTGAACCTCAAGTGTTGGTGGCACTGGATGATGACGAAAAAATCGTCGGTTTTGTCGGTTTTGATCGCAGTCGAGACAAAGGCACGCCACAGACTATGGGTGAAATTTGGGCCATTTACGCGAATGCCGACTATTGGGGCCAAGGCGTGGGCCTGGCACTGTGGGATGCTGCCCGCGAGGGCTTGCAAGACGAAGGGTGCACCCACGTAAGCGTGTGGGTGGCTCTGTCTAACGAACGCGCCCTGCGCTTTCATGAGCTGGCGGGTTTCAAGCGCGAAATGTCTAGCGCCAAGACGGTAGCCATTGGCTACGTTAGAGTAGAAGAAGTTCGCCTCAAGCGCGCCCTGGCGTAAGAACTGCCAGGGATTTCAGAGCTTTTTAACCACCACGCTACCGATGGAGTAACCGGCTCCGAATGAGCAAATCACGCCCAGCTCACCGGTTTGAATGTCGGTGTTGTGGCGGTGAAACGCGATGATCGAACCTGCGGATGCGGTGTTGGCAAACTCGTTCAAAATCACCGGTGCGTCGTCCAGTGTGGGTTCGCGCCCGAGCAGTTTGCGGCCGATGAATTGGTTCATCATCAGGTTGGCTTGGTGCAGCCAGAAGCGGCGCATTTGCAGCGGGGCGTAGCCCAGCGTTTTCAAATGGTTGGTGATGTGCTCTGCGGCCATGGGGCAGACCTCTTTGAAGACCTTGCGGCCCTCTTGTCGAAAGAGCTGGTCGCGGTCTTCAGGGTTGCGGTCTTCGGCGCGCGACATAAAGCCCGCGTTGTTGCGAATGTTGTTGCTAAAGGTGCTGAGCAGCTTGGTGCTCAGTATTTCAAAGGCTCCCGCAGGCGCCAAGTCAAGCCGCTCTACCAAAATGGCGGTACACACGTCGCCAAAAATGAAGTGGCAGTCGCGGTCTTTCCAAGCCAAGTGCGCTGAGGTGATTTCGGGGTTGATCACCAAAACTGCACGCACTGAGCCCGTGCGCACAGCATTGAAAGCCATCTCCAAAGCAAACGTAGCCGACGAGCAGGCCACGTTCATGTCAAACGCAAAACCTTGAACCCCCAGCGCGGTTTGAATTTCTACGCCCATAGCAGGGTAGGCGCGCTGCATATTGGCGGCAGCGCAAATCACACCGTCTACATCTGCGGCCGTTTTTCCAGCACGTGCCAGTGCATCTTGGGCGGCCTTAACGCCAATTTCGGCCATCATGGACAGCTCAGTATCGGCGCGGGGGGCAAATTGTGGGCGCATGCGCTTGGGGTCTAGCACGCCGGATTTTTCCATCACGTAGCGGCGCTGAATACCCGATGCTTTTTCGATGAATTCCACATTCGAATCGGTCAGTGCCACGTGCGTACCGGCAGCGATCTCCTGCACATGGGCGGCGTTTTCCAGCGCTGCATACTGGTTATAGGCCGCCACCAATTCAGCGTTGCTGATGATTTCTGGTGGGGTAAACAGGCCTGTGCTGCTAATGGCTACGCGGTGCATCATTGGTTCAATGCCATGGAGTTTCCTCGTGACGATTCTGTTGGGGGGTGCTAGGACAGATTGCGCAGTCGCATCAGGGTGAGCTGCAAAAGCCGAGCATCCGAGCTGGCACGGTGGCGTTGTGCCCCACGCTCATTGCTGATTTCGGCTTTGACGGTGTGCCAACGGTCAGCCTCGCCTTCGCTCAATAGGCGGCGCAGATTTTCCAACCGAAAACTAGGTGCCATTTCAGCCGCCTCGTACAGAGCGCCCAGCCAGGTGTAATCGTTGGCCCAGCCATCGGAGTACACAGTTTGGCCTCGCAGTTCGGCATTGAGTTTTTGCGCCACTTCTGTTGCTCCCAGGCCACGCTGAACGATCAGTTCGCGGGGGATGTGGTGAATAGAGGCGGCTTGCTCATCCCAGTGCGTCCAGTCGCTCTCGGGCTTGATGAGCGTGCAAAACGTGTGCCCGTTAGGGAGCACATAGCCCACCTCGATGGGGTAGCTGTTGCGCCCAAACCCGGATGCCTCGATGTCGAGCACCGTAGGGGCATACAAGGGTATTGTTTGGGCGTGTGACATGGCTGTTAAATTATGACCTATGAGCAGCAATCTATTAGCCTTGATCGACGACATCGCCACCATCCTGGATGACATGGCACTTTTAACCAAAGTAGCAGCCAAGAAAACTGCGGGCGTGTTGGGGGACGACTTGGCACTGAACGCCCAGCAGGTGGCTGGCGTTAACGCTGACCGTGAGCTGCCTGTGGTTTGGGCGGTATGCAAAGGCTCTTTTGTCAATAAGCTCATATTGGTGCCTGCTGCCCTGCTCATAAGCCTGTTCATTCCTTGGGCCGTGACGCCTTTGCTGATGCTGGGAGGCCTGTACTTGTGTTTTGAGGGGTTCGAGAAAGTTGCCCACAAGATGCTGCATGCAAAAGAAGCAGACCAAGCCCATGAGGATGCGCTGCTGCATGCACTAAGCGATCCATCAGTGGACATGTTGGCATTGGAGCGCGACAAGATTAAAGGCGCGGTGCGGACCGACTTTGTGTTGTCAGCTGAAATCATTGCCATCACGCTGGGTACGGTGCAGGCTAGCCCGTGGATGACGCAGCTCACGGTGCTGTCGGGCATCTCGTTGATCATGACCGTTGGCGTGTACGGCATCGTGGCAGGCATTGTCAAAATTGACGATGCAGGCCTGTACCTGAGCCGTCTGCCAGGTACGGGTGCGGGCAGGCCAGCGCTGCGCGCGGTGGGCCGAGGGATGCTGGTAGGGGCGCCCTGGCTGATGAAGACGCTGTCGGTGGTGGGCACCGCAGCAATGTTTTTGGTAGGTGGTGGCATCCTGATGCATGGCTTGCCGTGGCTGCACCACTGGGTAGAGGCGGTCAATGTGCCGCTGTTGCCCGATTTGGTGGTGGGCGTGATTGCAGGTGCACTGGCGTTGCTGGTGGTTTTGGGTTGGCAAAAGGCCAGCGCGATTTTCATACCTAAATAGCATCTAGCGCTGATGAATACTGCGCAAGCGGCTCCTAAATCAATAGCAAACGGCGTAGCATTGTCCATGCTGGGCGCCGTCGCGTTCAGCGGCAAAGCCATCATCGTCAAGCTGGCCTACCGCTACCACGTGGACGCGGTCACCGTCATCATGTTTCGCATGCTGTTTGCGTTGCCATTTTTCCTGGCCATTGTGTGGTGGACCAGCCAGCCCCGCCGGGGTGTGGCAGTGGTTCCGCTGACGGGCAAAGACTGGTGGGGCATCGTGGGCCTGGGCGTTACGGGCTACTACCTGGCCAGCTTTTTGGACTTTGCGGGGCTGCAG
>JBEANP010000249.1:0-4162 GCA_041165385.1 Pseudomonadota bacterium
GATTCACCAGCCGTCGTACAGCCTGGTGAACCGCTGGATTGAAGAAGACCTGCTGAATGCGCTGGATGACACCGGCATGGGCTGCATCGCCTTTAGCGCGCTGGCGCAGGGCTTGCTCACCGACAAATACCTGAACGGTGTGCCCGCAGACGCGCGCATCAACCGCCCCGGCGGCGGCTCGTTTACCCCGGACCACCTGAGTGACCAAAACCTCAAGCATGTGCGCGCCTTGAACGACATCGCCCAAGCCCGCGGCCAAAGCCTGGCGCAAATGGCCACGGCGTGGGTACTGCGCGATACACGGGTTACCTCGGCACTGATTGGGGCCAGCAAACCGGCGCAAATCGTGGATTTGGTAGGTGCGATGAAGAACCTGTCCTTCAGCGCGGGAGAACTCGCCGCCATTGACCAGCATGCGGTGGACGGTGGCATTAACCTGTGGAAACGCCCTTCCACCGATCAACGCCCCGGATAGACTCCCGGTGGCATGAAAACCGATTCCACTTCCAACACCCAATCCATTCGCCCTTCCAAATCTCAGGCCACTTGGTGGGCGCTGGGTGCCATTGCGCTCTGGGCCACGCTGGCATCGCTGGGCGTGGCGCTGCGCCATGTGCCGCCGTTTATGTTGACCGGAATTGCCCTGCTGGCAGGCAGCTTGCTGGCGCTGCCCGTGGTATGGCGCGACCGCAGCGTGTGGCGCATTGCACCCACCACGCTGTTACTGGGCGTGTACGGGCTGTTTGGCTTTCACTTTTTGCTGTTTTTGGCGCTGCGGATTGCACCGCCGGTGGAGGCCAATCTGGTGAACTACATGTGGCCTCTGTTCATGGTCGTGCTGGCACCTCTGCTTTTGAAAGACGTGCAGCTGCGCGCGGTGCATGTGCTGGCGGCGGTGCTGGGGTTTGCCGGGGCGGCGGTGGCGATTGTGGGTGCGAGCAGCAGCAATGCAAATAGCGCGACAGGCAGTGCCTTGTCCGGTTTTGGCGGCTGGTCCTGGGGCTACCTCTTGGCGCTGGGCTCAGCATTTACCTGGGCCAGCTATTCGCTGTGGACACAGCGGGTGGCGGCGTTCAGCACCGCGGCGGTAGGGCTGTTTGGTTTGGTATCGGGCGTGCTGTCGCTGCTGTGCCACGTGGTGCTGGAACCCAGCGTGCAGCTTTCAGGGCAAGATTATTTGCTGCTGCTGGCCATGGGCTTGGGGCCTTTGGGTGCGGCGTTTTTTATGTGGGACAAGGCGCTCAAGCTGGGCGACGCGCGCCAGATTGGCATCTTGAGTTACATCACACCACTGGCGTCTACCGCGCTGCTGATGCTGGTGTCGGGCCGCGCATTCACCTGGAGCATTGCGCTGGCGGCGGCCATGATCATTGCCGCGGCGCTTATGGGGACACGCGCGAAAAATCAATAAACCCGCGCTCCACACTGACCGACTCCAACCGCACCTGCACCTTGTCCCCCACAGCCAAACCCTGACTGCCAAAGCCCAGCTTGCCCTCCGCAGGCGGTGAAAAGATGCGCACCCACACGCCTTTAGGTGCGGCACCGGTGACCACGCCTGCAAAATTCTCGCCAACGCGACTCTCCAACACCAACGCTGCCTCGGACTTGCGCATCTGTCGCTCCACTTTGCGCGAGGCGTCTTCCTGTCGGGTGCAATGCAGGGCCAGGTCTGCCAGCTCTTTATCGCTGTAAGGCGACTTCGCGTTGGCCAGCGCAGCCTTGATCATGCGCGAGGTAATCAGGTCTGGAAAGCGCCTATTGGGCGCAGTGGAGTGGGTGTAGTCGCGCACCGCCAGCCCGAAGTGCCCGATGGGCGCACCGTGGGCCGACTCCACCACATATTCCCCCGCCCCCATCAACTTAACAATGACCAGCGACAGATCGGGAAAGCGCAGCGGGTCGATGCGATGGCGCTTGGCCAAAAAAGCGCTGAGGGCCTGCGAGTCTGGCTCGGGCGGCAGCACGTCGCCATAGTCTTTGGCCACCGCCACAATGCGCAGCCACCGATCCGGTGAGCGCACCACACGGCGCAGCGACATGCCCCCGCGCGATGCCAAATAGTGCGCGGTGCAGCCGTTGGTGGCGATCATCAGTTCTTCAATCAACTGGCGGGCGCGGTTGTGCTCTTGCAATTCGATACCCACCACCGCCTCGCCCTGGAACACGGCGCGCGGCTGAAAGGTCTCGAACTCCAGTGAACCCTGCGCCTTGCGGCGTGCGCGCAGTTGCTGCGCCATGGCGTCCTGGGTGCGTAGCTGCTCTTCCATGCCGGCCACCGCAACCACGGCATGGGGTATGGGCGCTTTGGCGTTGAGCCAGGCAGACACGGCGTCATACGCCAGCTTGGCGTGGTTGCGCACCCACGCGCGGTACACGGTAGAACCCGCCAGTGATCCGTCGGCGTTAAACACCATCTCGGTGACAACGGCCAGACGCTCTTGCTGGTCGTTGAGCGACGTTAGATCCGTCGAAAGTTTCTCCGGCAACATGGGGAAAATGCAAGCCGAGGTGTACACCGACGTGGTGTTGGTGCGGGCATGGGCATCGATGGGCGAGTCGCGGGGCACCAGCGCATCCACATCGGCAATGGCCACGCGGATGCGCATTGCGCCGTGCTCCAAAACTTCGGAGTGCGTGAGCTGATCGAGGTCGCGCGAGTCGTCGTTGTCAATGGAACACCACAGCAGATCGGTGAGGTCTTGCACCTGCAGCACATCGCTGCGGCGCAGGGCGCTGATGGTGGCAAGCTGTTGCTCTACTGCCGCTGAAAAGTCAGCCTCCAGGCCATGGTCCGCCATGGCCTGTTTGGCGATACGAACCAGATCAGCGCGTTGGTGGGGCTGCATGTGCAGCCTAGGCGGGACACAACACTTTGGCCACCGGATTGGTGCGCAATCGGAAAGCGTCGGGCATGCCCGAGCCCAACAAGGGGCGCAGATACATGCGAAAGGCGTCGGTTACATCGGTGCCATTGGCAGTGATGAACTCGTCTTCCATGACCCGCGTTTTACCAGCAACGGCCTCCAAAGGCAGCAACTCATAGTCCACCGAATAAAAGCCTGTACGCTTGATGGCGACCGAGCCATCTTGCTTGCCCCACATGGCAAATTGCACGGCTTTCTCGCCCACCTCACGCGCTTCGCGTTGGTCTACATCGGACACACAGCCGATGAACGAGCGCTGCAGATAGCCCAATGTATCGCCACGAACCCGCTTGATACCGAGCTTGGTTTTAATTTCTTCGCATAGCAAATCTGCCAGTGCACCGTTGCCAGACAGTTGCACATTACCGTGCGCATCGTGCTCAATGTCTTTGGCCAACAAGGCGGCAATGGCGGTGCCGGACGCATCGTGAATGCCTTCGGACACCGCAATCACGCAACGGCCAAAGCGCTCGTAAGTGGCTTTGACGTCGGCCAGAAATTTTTCCAGCACAAAAGTGCGCTCGGGCAGGTAAATGAGGTGCGGGCCGTCATCAGGGAACTTCTTGCCCAGCGCAGATGCGGCCGTCAAGAACCCTGCGTGGCGGCCCATCACCACGCCCACGTACACACCCGGCAAAGCCGCGTTGTCCAAGTTGGCCCCGGCAAACGCCTGCGCCACAAAACGAGCCGCCGACGGAAAGCCTGGCGTGTGGTCGTTACCCACCAGATCGTTGTCGATGGTTTTTGGGATATGTATACAACGCAGTGGGTAGCCTGCCTTTTGCGCCTCGGCACTGACGATACGCACCGTGTCGGACGAGTCATTGCCGCCGATGTAGAAGAAGTGCCCTATCTGGTGCGCCTGCAGCACTTTGAAAATTTCGTGGCAGTACTGGGCGTCGGGCTTGTCGCGCGTGGAGCCCAGGGCGCTCGAAGGTGTGTTGGCGACCAATTCGAGGTTGTGGCTGGTCTCTTGCGTCAGGTGCACAAAGTCTTCGTTGACGATGCCGCGCACACCATGGCGTGCGCCATACACATGCTCAATACCCGTGAAGCGCCTCGCCTCTAGGGCCACACCCACCAGCGACTGATTGATCACTGCGGTAGGGCCACCGCCTTGGGCTACCAGAATTTTTCCAGAGGGCATGGGACTCCTTGATAGTGGTTCAAAGTCAGTTTGATGGCAGCTAATGGGTCAACATTGCCTGCGCGGGGTCTTCAGCGTTGCGCACACG
>JBEANP010000250.1:0-4143 GCA_041165385.1 Pseudomonadota bacterium
GCTTCGGCCTGCCGCAGAAAACCAATGATTTGCTCTTCGCTGAATTTGCTTGTTCTCATGTCCATCATTCTCCGGGTTGATGGACTTCTTGGAGAAATAACTGGTACGGTTTATGGGGGGCAGGTCAAGCCAACTCTACGAGCTCCAAGATGCTAGCTATTTCGATTTGAAGATGCAGGACAAGTGACCGCTAAGGAATCCCAATAGATCCGCGTGAATGGTCTAGCACTTGGTTTTTGGCTGTTGCAGAGGTGTCGACCAAAAGAAGCGTTTGCGGTTTTCCTAGTTTGGAAGCTTTTCTATATTCGCGATTTTCAACAGCTTACTGTCTGGTTCATTTTTCAAACTTGCAAATCTTTCTTTTCCAAGTTCGAACCCGTACCAGCACATATTTGTACTGCTCCCCCAGTTGGTGAAAGTCTTGGGGGCACATATCTTTCCGTCATCATCTACCTTCCAATTGCCGTCTACCGGCGAAGTGGTTTTGCTCCTGTAGTGATAACCGATACCTGTGATTTTTCCGTCAGCCGAAAGCACTAACTCTTCTTCACCCTGGCGAGTCGGCCACTCCCACTTGAGCTTCATTGGAATGAGTGTTAAAAAGTCATCTTTGGTACTTTGGCGTCCACCTTTTTCTACAAGTTCCCCCACTGTAGACTGCGCAAATGCCTGAGAAAAAGTCGCAACCGCCATTGCCAAAATCAAGGTGTGTTTAAGTGATGTGCCCATTTGTTCTCCTCAAAGTTGTTTTGAGAAAAATATAACAATCAATTTTCGACGTTTGTTTAGGGTAAACCCCCGACGGATCGATCTAGTTTCAGAGACAGCTTTCAAATTGACGCCGAGTGTGCGTTGTTACACCAGAATTTAGCTTTATTCGCTATAAATTGAGTAGCTTGCTACGCATACTCCGCGTGGCCTAACGGCAATTTAGGCACGAAGTGCGCGTTGCAGTACTCAGCCAATTCGACTCTGGAGTGTGACCGTGCCTTTGGGGGTTTTCAAAGTGGTAATTATGTTCGCTTCACCTTGTTTAATGCTTATGCCTGTCAATCCAATAGCGTCGTAAGCTGCTTGAAGTTTGGGTGCCGTGGGGTGTGCGATAACGAGGCTTTGCAACGTCACTTTGGAGCGTGGAAGGCTGTTGCGCGGATGCAGCCGCATGGGATCAACTTCATCGGGTTTGCCCCATTGAATCAATGCTGGCAAAGCACCGTCAAAAAGCCGCTTTCCGTCTTCGCGGATCGTAATTTGCCAATGCAGCACGCCTTTCCTGGAATGTCTGCTGGCGTGCATTGCGGTGCCGGGGTCAATGCCTTGGCTTTTGAGAGCAATGCGAGCGCCATTCATATCCTCGATGTTCACTACGAAGTGCGCCAAGCGAGGTTCTTTGGCAACTGCAGCTTTAAGCAATGGGTCGTCCATATCAAACCAGCGCTTGGCATGGGGATTGGCTGGGCCTTTTGCACCTGGCTGAATCGCAATAATTTCGAAATAGGCCATCGGGTGTGCAGGCGTTGCAATTTTGAAAAGTCGGTTGTGTGTTCCAAATTGGGCATGTTCACCACCTGGTGCAGGTGTTATACCCAGGGTTGCCTCACACCATTGCACGCCTTGCTCCAGAGTGTTGGCAACAACAACAATGTGGTCTAGATTGGTTTTCATCGGTAGAACTATCAGCTTTTTTATTGTGATGAGCAGACCTCACTTTGAGGTCTGCATTCAAAATCTATTGCAAAGGTGCATCTGCTGGGAGCGCCTGTGCAGCAGCTTGTGCCCGCAGTTTGTCTTTTTTATTGGGCCGGGTGCTTTTTATTCCGCCAGAGTTGGGTGCCGGGGCGACCTCTGTGGGTTCAAAACCGACCACGGTTTCAAGGTTTAAATGAATGCCGTTGCGTTTTTCTATCAAGTGGAAATGTGCCTGCGTAGCCGCTGTAACGAAACTCACGGCCAGGCCGGCTTCCCCCGCGCGGCCTGTTCGACCAATGCGATGTGTGTAGTCGTCGGATGAACGCGGAAGGTCGAAATTAACAACGACAGGCAACTCCGCAATGTCCAGTCCGCGAGAAGCCATGTCTGTTGCTACAACTACTTTGAGGCGGGATGCCTTGAAGTCTGACAGCACTTGGTTGCGCTTGCCTTGGCTCAACTCCCCGTGGAATGGCTCAGCATAGATCCGGGCCTTGCGCAGTTTGTCAGCCACAATTTCAGCAGCGTGCTTCGTGGCTACAAACACCAAAGTTCGTTTCCAGCGATGTTCTTGAATCAAATGCCGCAGTAGCTGAGTTCGCCGACCGGTGTCCACCCCGATGGCGCGCTGGGCAATATCTGGGCGTTCATGCGTTGCGTCGTCTATTTCAATAAAAGTGGGGTTGACCGACCAGGTCTGGGTAAGCGCGGTAACACTGGTCGGAAAAGTGGCCGAAAAAAACAGGCTTTGGCGCGTGGCCGGAAGTAGTGCCCGTAGGCTGTGCAGTTCTTCATTGAAACCCATGTCCAATAAGCGGTCTGCCTCGTCCAACACCAGCATATTGACGTTGCTAAGCGTGAGAGCATTGCGGCTAATGAGATCCAGCAAGCGGCCAGGTGTTGCAATCAACACATCTGTCCCGCCTCGCATCGCCATCATTTGAGGGTTGATGGATACGCCGCCAAAAATGACGCTAACTTTTAGTGCTTGCGGCAATTGGCTAGTAATTCGGCGAAGGCTTTCGCTCACCTGTATGGCCAGTTCTCGCGTGGGTACCAACACAAGTGCACGTGGATCTCTGTTGGAGTTGGCAGGCCCTGCGGTCAAGTTCTGGAGTAGCGCGAGCCCGTAGGCCAGGGTTTTTCCAGAGCCTGTTTGGGCTTTTGCAACGACGTCGGTACCGCTCAAAACAATGGGTATTGCGGCGGTCTGTATTGGCGTAGGATCTGTTAACCCGGTTCGCTGTAACGCGACCAAGAATACGGGCGCTAAGCCCAACTTCGAAAATGGCATGAATTTGCGCCCGCAGCTTATTGCTGAGGGACAGTGGTTATAGGTTCTGCACCGGGTACTCTGCGTGCACCGTCAAAGCGATTGGCCCAATACGAGACGCCCATGTCTTCTACCCGTACCTGTGCACCAGGTTTGGGGGCGTGGATGAATTTCCCGTTTCCAACGTAAATACCTACGTGGCTAAATGCGCGTCGCATAGTGTTAAAAAATACCAGATCTCCTGGTTGTAGGTCTGATTTGTCGATTTTTTCAGTTGCTGCAGCCTGTTGATCGGCGCGCCTAGGCAAAATAAGTCCCGCCGTTTGTTCGTATATAGCCCGCACAAATCCGCTGCAATCGAACCCGGTCTCCGCATTGCTGCCCCCGCGCCGGTAGGGTACGCCCAGAAACCCTAATGCACTGACCACCAGCTCAGAGGCCCTTGCCTCAACAATGCTGCTGGCCTCACCAATTCGGTTAAGTACGTTGATGTCTTTAAAAAGTGAATTCGTGTCACTAAGACCGGTCTCAGGCGCGGCATTGGCTGCAGTCGCAAAGGTAAAAGCAAACAAAAAAACCAAAAAACGCATCCAGTCGAGCTTATAGCCACCAAACAGATGTGTCAAGTTTTCTGTATTCTTAAATGTACGTAAGGCCTTGATTTAAAAAGATTAAATTCATTTCTTCCCCTGTTTTTTAGTGGTTGACCATAGCTATTCCCAACCGCTATGGTTCAACTGGTTATGCTCACAGCATCATTTTTGGAGGCTATGGCATGTTGTTAGATTTAGATGATTCGCAACTGGTGTTGATCGATTACCAAAGTCGGCTTATGCCGGCAATGTTTGACTTCGAAGCAGTCGTTGCCAATGCGGTTCGCCTGGCAAAAATGGCGTCTGCAATGAGGGTGCCGGTATTTTTGACCGAGCAAAATCCATCCAAACTAGGTGCTACGGTTGATCCAATTCGCAGCGTACTGCAACTAAGCCAGGTCAAGTTGCTTGCAAAAATGCAATTCAGTGCGGTGGAGGAGGGGTTGAGCGAAATGCTCAAACCCGCGGCCAAGCCAGTGCAGGGGAATGCCCGCAGCCTACCAAAACATCTACAAAAAGCGAGTCCTGAGGGGCGCGACACCGTGGTGCTCGCCGGTTGCGAGGCTCATATTTGCTTGCTGCAGACAG
>JBEANP010000251.1:0-4124 GCA_041165385.1 Pseudomonadota bacterium
GGCTACGAAACCTTTGTGAGCCGTATGGACCTGGAAGGCCATCCTGACCAGCCCGAGTGGCTGGGCCATGTGAATGCGTCGGTGCTGAAGGTGAAGCTGGGCTTGTCCATCATCGGCATCAGCTCGATTCACTTGCTCAAGACGTTTATCAACGCGGCCAACTACGACGAAAAAGTGCTGATGTGGCAAACCATCATTCACGTCACCTTTTTGTTCAGCGCGCTGGCCATTGCCTACACTGACAAGCTGCTCACGTCCAACCAAGCGCAACACTAAGCGCAACACTAAGCGCAGTACTCGGCGCGCTTCCGTCTGCGCGCCGCAGCCCCGCGTACCTCAACGCTAGCCAGCTTCAAACTGGCTGGCGTTTTTGCCTTTGAAGGGCGCGTAAAAGGCTTTGATGGTGAGCATGTCGGCTTCAATATCGCCTGTGGGGCTGAACATGGGGCCTATGCCGCTGATTTTGCGCTCATAGTCCATATAGGCCATCAAGATGGGTACCCGGGCGCCCAGTGCGATGTAGTAAAACCCGGTTTTCCAGTAACGTGACTTGCTGCGTGTACCCTCAGGGGGCACCACCAGTTGCAGGGGTCCGTCGGCGACTTGAATGGCCTGCACTGAAGCATCCACCAAGTTATTCGTCTGTTCGCGTTGCACGGGTATGCCGCCAAGCCACATCATCACGCCGCGAAATGGGGGCTTGAAAATTTGGCTTTTACCCATCCAGTAAATATTTAGCCGCAAAGCAAACGCCACCATCAGGGTGTAGGGCAGGTCCCAGTTGCTGGTGTGCGGTGCCGCAATGAAAACGCATTTTTCGCAGCCCTGGGGCAAGCGGCCTTCCACTTTCCAGCCGGAGAGCTTTAAGAAGCTCACCGACAGGAAGCGCAAAACAGTGTTAACTATTGGGGTGTCAAAAATGGTGCGATGCATGGGCCGCAAGGGTAACCCACCAAGCTGACGAAACTGACGTTTTACAGCCCTAAAAATCCGGTGAGTTCGGGGTTGTTGGCGATGTCTTGCGAGTTGCCTTGCATGACCGCCAAGCCTTTTTGCAACACCAGAGCGCGGTCAGACTTGGCCAGCACCTTGCGGTAGTCGCGGTCCACAATCAGCGTGGCGATGCCGCTGGCGCGGATGTCGCCAATTACGCGCCAGATATCGGCCACTATCAGCGGGGCCAGGCCTTCGGTGGCCTCGTCCAGAATGATCAGGTCGGGGTGCGTCATCAGCGCGCGGCCAATCGACAGCATTTGCTGTTCGCCGCCCGAGAGCTGCGCGCCCAAGTTGCCCAGGCGCTCTTGCAGGCGGGGGAAGGTGTTCAGCACGCGGTCATAAGACCAGTCGTTTTGCCCCCGGGTGCCGGGGCGTGCGGCCATTATTAGGTTTTCTTTTACGCTGAGGTTGGGGAACACGCCACGGCCTTCGGGCACATAGGCCACACCCATACGCGCCACCTCGTGCGGTTTGGCGCGGGATGCGTCTTGTCCAAACAGGCTGATGCGTCCATCGCGCTGCGGCACGTGGCCTAGCAGGGTGCGAATGAGGGTGCTTTTGCCCATGCCGTTACGACCCAGAAGGCCCACGGTTTCGCCGCGGCCAATGCGCAAGTCAATGCCGTGCAGCACGTGGCTGGAGCCATACCAGGCGTGCACGCCCTGGGCGTCAACAATGGTGTCTAAGGATGTGGATGTGGTCATGTCATTGGTCCCCGTGGCCACCTAAATAGGCTGCTTGCACGGCACTGTCGTTGCGGATGGCATCGGGGGAGGCGGAGGCAATCACCGCGCCGTTCACCATCACGGTGATGCGGTCGGCAATGCGGAATACGGCGTCCATGTCGTGCTCTACCAGCAGCAGGGCGTGGCCCTGGCGCAGCTCGCCCAGCAAGGCCAGCATGCGGTCAGTTTCTTCAGCACCCATGCCGGCCAGGGGTTCGTCCAGCAGCAGCACCTGGGGCTGGGTGGCCAGGCACATGGCGATTTCTAGCTGGCGTTTTTGGCCGTGCGACAGCAGGCCTGCAGTGCGGTCTGCAAAGCTGGTCAGGCCTGCACGTTGCAGTGCATCAGCAGCACTGGCGTTGCTGTGCGCGCAGCCCTTGGTCGATGCCCACAGCGCCCATGCTTTCTGCTGCGTGGCTTGTGCAGCCAGGCGGCAGTTCTCGAACACAGTGAACTCGGGGTAAATAGTGTTGCGTTGGTAGCTGCGGCCCAGGCCAGCGCGGGCGCGGCGGGGTTGGCTCCAGGGGGTGACGTCTTGCCCCAACAGCTCTACGGTGCCACTGGAGGGTGGAATTTCGCCTGACAAAATGTTGATAAGGGTGGATTTGCCCGCGCCATTGGTGCCTATGACAGCGTGCACGCTGCCACGGGTGAGCTCAATGTTCACACGGTCTACCGCCACCAGGCCGCCCCAGCGGCGGGTGATGTTGGTACCGCGCAGCAATACGTCAGTGGGATGCATGGGTGGCCTCCTGTGCAGTTGCTTGTCCAGCAACATGTGCCGCTGCGGTGCGCGAGCCGGTTAACCGGTTCACTACCTGCTGCGGTACACCCACCAGGCCTTTGGGCAGCAGTGCCACGCTGGCAATGATGGTTAGGCCAAGGCCTAAATTCCAGTGCTTGGCAAACTCGCCAAACACCGCTTCAGATTTAAAAAACTCTTGCAACAAGGCAAACGCAAACGCGCCCACCAGCGCACCGCGCAAGTGGCCCAGCCCGCCCAAAATAATCATGATGAGCACGGCACCTGACAAGTGCCAACTCATCATCTCGGGGTTTACAAAACCGTCTTTCACGGCAAACAAAAATCCACCCAAGCCGGCAATGCCGCCCGAGATGACAAACGCGGCCAACTTATACGGGTAGGTAGAAAAACCGGTGGCGCGCATGCGCTGCTCGTTCACCCGAATGCCCGCCAGCGCGCGCCCAAAGCGCGAACGCAGCAGCATGGCCAAGAAGGCATACACCGCAGCCAGGCAGCCCAAGGTAAACGCGTACAGCGTGACGGGTTTGTCCAAGTCCAGCGCACCCAGTGCAGGCTTGGTGTTGAGGTAGATGCCATCGGTACCACCACCAAACGGTGTGTCGTGCACCACGTAGTAGGCCATCTGTGCAAAAGCCAGGGTCACCATGATGAAGTACACGCCCTTGGTGCGCAGCGACAAGGCACCCACTACCAGCGCATAGGCTGCTGCGGCTACGATTGACGCAGGCAGCAGCCAGGCCAACTGGGGCACACCATCTTGCGGCGACAGCAGCACAGCTGCGTAAGCACCAATGCCAAAGAACGCGGCCTGCCCAAAGCACACCAGCCCAGTGCTGCCCACCAGCAGCTCCAGGCTGAGCGCCAAAATGGCAAAAATCATGATCTTGGTGACCAAGTCAATACCAAACGAGCCAGTAGCCATGGGCACCAGCGCCAGCGCGGCAAACACCAGCGCGATAAAAATTGTTGCAAAGCGGTTCATGGGGTTCAGCCTGCCTTAAAAAGTCCGTCGGGTTTCCAGAGCAGGATGAGTGCCATCAGCACATACACCAGCACACCCGAAGCTTGAGGTAGCAGCACCTTGCCAAATGTGTCCACCACACCAATCAGCAACGCAGCCAACAACGCCCCTCGAATGGAGCCAATGCCACCAATCACCACCACCACAAAACAAATAATCAGCACCGAGTTGCCCATGCCGGGGTACACCGACGACACGGGTGCCGCCACCATGCCCGCCAGCACGGCAATGGCCATGCCTGCGGCAAACACCACGCGGTACAAAAACTTGATGTCAATGCCCAGTGACTGCACCATCTCACGGTTGGTGCTGCCTGCACGAATCATCATTCCCAAGCGGGTGCGGGTGAACACAAAGTACATGCCCGCTGCCAACGCCAAACACACGCCCGAGATAAACAACCGGTACACCGGGTAGGTCATCATCTCGCCCAGTGGCAGCGTGCCACTGAGCCACTCGGGCGCTTGCACGCCATAAGAATCGTCACCCACCAGCAAGCTGCGCAGTTCCTCAAACACCAAAATGAGCCCGTAGGTCATCAGTACCTGTTGCAAGTGTTCCCGCTCGTACAAGAAGCTAAAGAACGCCCACTCCAGTACATATCCCATGATGACTG
>JBEANP010000252.1:0-4109 GCA_041165385.1 Pseudomonadota bacterium
GCTGACCATCTTCCTCCCGGTAGGCGGGATTGCGACCACCCAAGGTCACCACATGCACGTCGTCCAGGTGCAATTCGATCAGCGTCTGATCCAGATCAGCAATGCCGGCATATCCCACAGCCGCCAAAATACGGCCCAAATTGGGGTCACTCGCAAAGAAAGCGGTCTTCACTAAAGGAGAATGCGCAATCGCGTAGGCCACTTTGCGGCATTCTTCTGGGGTCGCGCCGCCCTCTACTTTCACAGTAATAAATTTGGTAGCACCTTCGCCATCGCGAACAATCGCTTGGGCCAATTTGCGGGCTACGCCAAGCATTGCGTCCTTAAGCGCTTTTCCTTCTGGGCTGTTTAACGAAGCAATGTTGTTGCCAGCCTTGTTGGTAGCAATAACAACCAGCGAATCATTGGTGGAAGTGTCGCCGTCGACCGTTACCCTGTTGAATGAGCCTTCTGCCAACTCCAACGACAGCTGCTTCATGAGCGATTGGTCCACACATGCATCGGTTGCAATGAAGCCGAGCATGGTGGCCATGTTGGGGCGAATCATGCCCGCACCCTTGCTGATTCCGGTGATGCTAATCGTCGTACCGCCAATGTCCAACTGCGCTCCGAACGCCTTGGGCACGGTGTCGGTGGTCATGATGCCTTCAGCGGCTTTGCCCCAATTGGTGGGCTTGGCATCAGCGATAGCGGCATCCAACCCCGCAATCACACGCTCATGAGGCAAAGGCTCCATGATCACGCCGGTAGAAAACGGCAAAATTTGCGCAACTGAAATTTTCAAGCGCTGCGCTAAAGCCTCGCAAGTACTGCGAGCACGCGCCAAACCGTCGGCCCCCGTACCAGCATTGGCGTTACCAGTGTTGATCAACATGGCACGAATGCCTAGATCGGCAGACAAATGGTCGCGACACATCTGCACCGGAGCAGCACAAAATCGATTACTGGTGAACACACCCGAAACACTGGCACCCGCGTCAATGATCACCACGGACAAATCTTTACGTCCGACTTTGCGAATGCTGGCCGCAGTAACCCCGATACGCACACCGTCAATAGGAAACAACGTCGATGGATCAGGCAGCGGAAGATTTACGGGCATGTGTGCGCTCCTTAGGCCAACTTACCGTGGCAGTGCTTGTATTTTTTACCGCTGCCGCAAGGACACGCATCGTTTCGGCCCACTCGAGGCACTTCGGCGGCCAGAGCGGCTGCACCCAAGGCACCACGTGCCATATCCTTGCCAAGGGTAGTTTCGACCTCACCCGTTTCGGTGGGCGCACTGTAGGTCACATTCGCGATACTTTCTGCGCGTGTCTCCATAGCATCTGCGGCTTGATCCAACTGCTCACTACTTTGAATCTTGACAGTCATCAGCGTCTTGGTAACTTCGTTTTTCACAGAGTCCAACAACTGACCAAACAGCTCAAATGCTTCGCGTTTGTACTCTTGTTTAGGCTGCTTTTGGGCATAGCCACGCAAGTGGATACCTTGGCGCAAATAGTCCAGTGCGCTAAGGTGATCACGCCAATGGCTATCAATGCTTTGCAAAAGCACCATGCGCTCAAACTGGGTAAAGTTCGCCTCACCCACCAAATCAACCTTGCCCTGGAAGTAGGCGTTGGCAGCTTGCGTCACGGTAGCCAGCAACTCGTCATCTGTAATTGCACTGGCTTCGCTGACTTGCTTTTGTAAAGCTAAATCAAGTTGCCAGTCATCTGACAGCGCTTTTTGTAAAGTTGTAATGTCCCATTGCTCTTCCACCGACTCTTCAGGCACGTATTGACGCACCAAGTCATGGAAACAACCTTCACGCAGCGACGTAATCTGGGCACTCAAATCCGATGCATCCAAAATGGCATTGCGCTGCTGGTAAATCACCTTGCGCTGGTCGTTTGATACATCGTCGTACTCCAGCAATTGCTTGCGCATGTCAAAGTTACGGGCCTCGACCTTGCGCTGAGCGCTTTCAATACTTCGGGTGACGATGCTTGCCTCGATAGCTTCGCCATCTGGCATCTTCAAGCGGTCCATGATCGACTTCACCCGGTCACCCGCGAAGATACGCATCAGCGAGTCGTCCAGACTCAAATAGAACCGCGACGACCCAGGATCACCTTGGCGACCAGAGCGACCACGCAATTGGTTGTCAATGCGGCGAGACTCGTGGCGCTCTGTAGCAATGATGCGCAAGCCCCCCAAAGACTTCACGTATTCGTGGTCTTTCACCCACTGGGCGTGTAACTCCTCTGTTTTGGCCTTCTTTGCAGCTTCGTCCAGAGTTTCATCACTAGACACCGCTTGCATGGCTTTTTCCATATTGCCGCCCAGCACAATATCGGTACCACGGCCAGCCATATTGGTCGCAATGGTGATCATCTTGGTGCGGCCAGCTTGGGCAACAATGTCCGCTTCGCGAGCGTGTTGCTTGGCGTTGAGCACCTGATGCGGAAGCTTCTCCTTGTCCAGAAGCTGCGCGATAATTTCAGAATTTTCAATCGACGTCGTGCCTACCAAGACAGGCTGACCACGTTCATAGCATTCGCGAATATCTTTAATGGCAGCTTCGTATTTTTCGCGTGTGGTTTTGTAAACTCTATCTAGCTGATCTTCCCGGCGGCTGATGCGGTTGGGAGGAATGACAACAGTCTCAAGCCCGTAAATCTCCTGAAACTCATAGGCCTCGGTGTCGGCCGTACCGGTCATACCCGACAACCTTCCGTACAAGCGGAAGTAATTCTGGAAAGTGATCGAAGCCAGAGTCTGATTTTCAGCCTGTATTTGAACGCCCTCTTTGGCTTCAACCGCCTGATGTAACCCGTCACTCCAACGTCGACCGGTCATCAGGCGACCAGTGAACTCATCGACGATGACGATCTCACCTTCTTGCACCACGTAGTGCTGATCACGGTGGTACAAGTGGTTGGCACGCAAAGCAGCATACAAATGGTGCATCAGCGTGATATTGGCTGGGTCATACAGCGAAGAGCCAGGTGGGATCAATCCCATATCAGCAAAAATTTTCTCCGCACTCTCGTGACCTTGCTCAGTCAGGAAAACCTGATGGGTTTTTTCGTCGAGGATAAAGTCACCTGGCTTGGTTACACCCTCGCCAGTGCGCGGATCGGCTTCACCTTCTTGCTTCACCAAACCAGGAATGGCCTTGTTAATCGCGATGTAGAGGTCTGTGTGGTCTTCAGCTTGGCCACTGATAATCAATGGTGTGCGCGCTTCATCAATGAGAATGGAATCCACTTCATCAACAATGGCGAAGTTCAAGCCGCGCTGTACGCGGTCTGCGACTTCGTAAACCATGTTGTCACGAAGGTAGTCAAACCCGTATTCGTTGTTAGTGCCATAAGTTATGTCGGCGGCATAGGCTGCTTGCTTGTCTTCTCTTGGCGCCTGTGGCAAATTGATGCCAACTGTGAGGCCCAAGAAGTTGTACAAGCGTCCCATCCACTTAGCATCACGACTTGCGAGGTAGTCATTCACGGTAACTACGTGAACACCTTTGCCAGACAAAGCATTAAGGTATACCGGCAAAGTTGCCGTTAGTGTCTTACCTTCACCCGTACGCATTTCCGATATTTTGCCGTTATGCAATGACATGCCGCCGAGTAATTGAACGTCGAAATGCCGCATCTTCATGATGCGTTTTGAGCCTTCTCGCACTACCGCAAAGGCTTCCGGCAAGACTGAATCCAGCGCTTCACCCTTCGCCACACGGTCTTTGAATTCTTGGGTCTTTGCGCGTAAGCTTTCGTCGCTCAGTTGCTCAAACTGTGGCTCCATGGCATTAATGCGATTCACCACGGAGCGGTATTGCTTTAGCAAGCGGTCATTGCGACTGCCGAAGATTTTGGTAAGGATATTGATGGCCATGAATGCAAGACTGGCCTGCACTCCACTATTGGAGAACAGAGCAGCTCAGTCCTTTTTCTAATCAAGGTGAAATGAGGGCGTTCCATCAAAATGCAACCGCAAAACGATATGCGCTTCAATGAAAAACTAAACCATTCATTTTAGCGTCGCGCGATGGTCCTTCTTGACGCTGGTGTACCGACACAAAAACACCCAGAAAAACCTATTTTCTAATGGCCCCTTGA
>JBEANP010000253.1:0-4104 GCA_041165385.1 Pseudomonadota bacterium
GTTCTGCTCCGTGTCCCCCGCCCGCTTTGCGGGCTCCTCCTTTACCTGCGCAGAACGCTCTGCCACCACACCTCCCTGAGCCTGCTTCTCCAAACGGCCGGCGAGAAAGCACTCTGCTTCGCCTAACCCGCGAAGAGCTGATGCGCCACGAGGCAGCAGGCATCACTACTGCATCGTTCCCCAAAACGATTCGCCTCGGAGGTGTGGACTGCGTCGCCACGTATTTGCACGAACCCGGCGACGCCCGCGACGGTTTGACGGTGACCGTGCCGCTGTTTGTTCTGAACCAGGTCAACGACGAACGCTGCGAATGGCTGGTACCGGGCATGCTCAAGGAAAAAGTGCAGGCCCTCATCAAAACGCTGCACCAGCGCCCCCGCAGCCGATTGGTTCCGTTGCCCGACACCGCTACCAAGTTCGCCGAAGCACTCAACGCACCCGAAAAATTTGGCGCTGGAAGCTTGGTGGATGCTGTGCTGAAGGTGGTGCGCGACGTTACGGCGCTGGACATTGTGCGTGCCGACATCAAAGTCGACATGCTTACGCCGCACTATTTCATGAACTTTAGGGTGGTAGACGAGCATGGCCGCCAAATGGGTCACGGGCGCAACCTGGCAGCGCTAAAGGCGGAATTGGGCAGCCAGGCCCGCGGTGCGTTTCAGGCGCTGGCAAGCTTGAAGCTTGCGCAAAACCAGACTGCGAACCAGGAAGAGAGTGGCCCGTCGGGAGGCTGGGTGACTGAGCGTTCTGCGCAGGTAAAGGGGGAGACCGCAGGCGTAAGCCGTAGGGCGGAGGACACGGAGCAGAGCGTTCGGTCGTCCCGCCTCCCAGCCCCCGCCAATAAAGCGCAACCAGCTACCAAAAACGTAGCAAACGTCAACCCTTCCAAAAGTAACACCCCCAGCATCCTGGACGGCCGCTTCACCGCCTGGACCTTCGGCGAACTGCCCGAACTGCTAGAAATCAAAAAAGGCGGCCAAACGCTCATCGGCTTCCCCGCCCTGATCGATGCAGGCGACGCCGTCACCGTAGAAGTGTTCGACGAGCCCGAAGTGGCCGCAGCCAAGCACCGTGCCGGTCTGCGCCGCCTGTGCGCGCTGCAGATCAAAGATGCGCTCAAATACATGGAAAAGAACATTCCAGAGCTGCAAAAAATGGCGGTGAGCTATATGAACGTAGGCAAGTCCGACAACAACACCGGCGGCGGCACCGTCGAAGAGCTGCGCGAGCAAATCATCGCCGTTGCCCTGGACCGCGCCTTCCTGCTGGCCCCGCTACCCACCGACGAATTTGCTTTCAAACGCCGCATTGAAGAAGGGCGAGGGCGCCTAACCCTGATCGCCAACGAAGTAGCCCGCATGGCCGCCATCATTCTGCTGGAGTACGCCACCGCCGCGCGCAAGATCAAAGACACCAAGAACGCGCCCGACGCCGTGGCCGACGCCGCACAGCAGTTGCAGCGACTCATCCCGAAGAAATTTTTGCAAGCCACGCCTTGGGACCGGCTGCAGCATCTGGCCCGTTACCTCAAAGCCATCACCCTGCGGCTGGACAAATACCGCGCCGACCCCGCGCGCGACGCCGCCCGCATGACCGAGCTGCGCCCGCAAGAGCAGCGCTACTGGCGGCTTGTGGCCGAACGCAAAGGCGTGGTCGATGACCGCATGGCCGAGTTCCGCTGGTTGCTCGAAGAGTTGCGCGTGAGCTTCTTTGCGCAAGAGCTGCGCACCCCGCAGCCGGTGAGCGTGAAGCGGTTGGACAAGGCTTGGGCGCAGGTGGGGTAAGCCTTGTCTGTGGTGCGGCACGCTTAAGCAAAATATGAATTGACTGAGCAAACCTCGCCGTAAGATGGCCCCTATGAAACTCAAAATCAGCATTGTTGTTCTGGTGGCGGCAATAGCCAGTGCGTGTTCCCAGCTTCCTTTGGCTTCCGCCTCTTCGGAGGACTTTGCGCCACTGAAAACCGTAGCGTCGTTAGACGTGCCACGTTACATGGGCACTTGGTATGAAATAGCCAAGTACCCCAACAAGTTCCAGAAAAAATGCGTCGCTGAGACACGCGCGGTTTATGAGCCGTTGCCCGGCGGCACAGTGCAGGTCACCAACCGCTGCAAAAAAGCCGATGGCAGCATCGATGAGGCCATTGGCGAGGCCCGCCAAATCGGCATAGCCACCTCGCCAAAGCTGCAAGTGCGTTTTGCGCCAGTGTGGTTGGCGCGCATTCCCTTGGTGTGGGGCAATTACTGGGTGATCGACCTGGACTCGGCATACCAACTGGTAGCTGTGAGCGAGCCCAAGCGTGAGTTTCTATGGGTGCTGTCTCGCACACCCACTGTTAACGCAGCAGCCTATGACGCGTTACTGGCGCGGCTCAAGGCGCAGGGGTTTGAATTGGACAAGCTGGAGCGCACCAAGCAAGCTCCTTAGCCCGATTTTTTAAGCAAAATAACGCTCTGGCACCCGTGCTGTATGTCTTTATTGCTATTAAATATATAGCAAAACACAGCTTGCTTTAACTTTTTACAGCTTAGCCAGCCGCTCCAAAGCGGCGTGCAGTGTGGCATCTTGCTTTGCAAAACAGAACCTCACCACGTGCTGATCAAACCCATTGCCATAGAACGCCGACAGCGGAATGGCCGCTACGCCCACCTCGCGCGTGAGCCATTGGCAGAAGTCGGCCTCTCCCAAATCACTCACGTCTGAGATGTCCACACACTGAAAATAGGTGCCTTCGCCGGGCAGCATTTTGAACTTGGTTTTGGCTAAGCCTGCGCGAAACAGGTCGCGCTTGCGCTGGTAAAAAGTGCTCAAGTCCAGATACGGTGTTGGATTGGTCATGTAGGCCGCCAAGGCATGTTGCATCGGCGTGTTGACCGTGAACACATTGAACTGGTGCACCTTGCGAAACTCGGCGGTCAGCGCAGAGGGCGCTGCCACAAAGCCGACTTTCCAGCCAGTAACATGGTAAGTTTTTCCAAAACTGGACACGATGAATGCGCGCTCGGCCAAGCCGGGGTATTGCGCAGCACTCTGGTGCAGGGCACCGTCAAACACCATGTGCTCGTACACCTCGTCGCTAATGAGCAGCACATTGGTGGGTGCCAACAGGTCTTCCAGCGAACGCATTTCCGCATCAGTCCATACCGTACCGCTGGGGTTGTGCGGGCTGTTGATCACAATAGCGCGGGTTTTGGGCGTGATGGCCGCAGCTATTTTGTCGAAATCTGGGCGGAAGGTGCCGGGTTCCGAATTTTTCCCCAGTGGGACGCGTACAACCACGCCACCCGCCAGCTCGATATTGGGCACATAGCTGTCGTAGCATGGCTCCAGCACAATCACTTCATCGCCCGGATGCACGATGGCCAGTAGGGTAGTCAAGATGCCTTGTGTTGCCCCTGCCGTAACAGTAATTTCACTGTCTGCGCTGTACTGGCGTGCGTAGAGTGCTTCTATTTTTGTAGCGATGGCCTGGCGCAATACGGGCACACCGGGCATGGGTGGGTACTGGTTGTGCCCGGCTTGCATGGCCTGGGTGACGTGGTCTAGCAGAGCGCTGTCGCAGGCAAAGTCGGGGAAGCCCTGGCCCAAATTGACGGCCTTGTGCTGGGTGGCCAGCGCCGACATCACCGTAAAAATAGTGGTGCCTACGTTGGGTAAGCGACTGGCAATTTCATAATTCATTGTCATTTACATGGCCCTCCATGGCCCTTGTAATCAGGTTGCGGCTAAGTCGGTCACTGAGCAATTCGGCAAAGGTGTACACAAAATTACGCAGATAGGCGCTGCGTTTAAAGGCTACCCGTGCCACGTTCACACCAAACAACTGCCCCGCCGGGCGCACCACTAGTCCACCGGTGCCACCGTCAGCCTGCACATCACGCACGGCCATCTCGGCGGCAATGCCTACGCCCAGTCCCAGGCGAACATAGGTTTTGATCACGTCCGAATCAATAGCTTCAAGCGCAACGCGCGGCGTGAGTTGCCGTGCCGCAAAGGCTTGGTCAATCTTGGTGCGGCCGGTGAACGACGGGTGGTACGTAATCAGGGGCTCTTTGGCCACATCTTCAAGACTAATCCGGTCCAGTAGCGCTAGCGGGTGGTCGG
>JBEANP010000254.1:0-4100 GCA_041165385.1 Pseudomonadota bacterium
AAGGCCCGGCGCAACGCCAAATTATTGACTGCAAGCGCACTCGCGCCACGGCTGACATCGCTAAGTCACTGGGCATTCGCCAGGGTGACGCCGTTTTACAAGTACGCCGCGTGCTGTCGTTTGCAAACATTCCAACGATTTTGGAAGACTTGTGGCTCCCAGGGACGCCTTTCAAAGGCCTGACTGCTGCACGTTTGCGCGATTACGATGGCCCAATGTACGCGTTGTTTGAAACGGAATTTGGTGTCCGGATGGTGCGAGCCCAAGAAAAAATTCGCGCTATTCTGCCCGATACAGACCAATGCGCACTACTCAAAACAACCGCACAAACGCCACTGCTCAGTGTGGAGCGTATCGCCTACACCTACAACGACATCCCCATGGAAATGCGCCGCGGGTTGTACCTGACTGACACACACTACTATCGAAATGAGCTAAATTGACCTGGTGAAAAACAATCGGTATGCAAGTCCGATGTCAGAATGGTGCGGTGCAATAGAATTTCGCACCGTAGTCTCAAAAATTACAACGCAGTTACATCAAGAAAGCCCGCCCATGACTGAGCTAGCCTCAACCCGCGCAAAGCGCCCCGAGTTTCGCAATATTCACGCCTTGAATGATCTGCCAACCTATCGCCTGCCACCGGCAGGCTGGGTTTCAATCCTGCACCGCATTAGCGGGGCAATTATGTTCATTTTGATGCCCTTCATCATTTGGATGTTTGACACCTCTATTTCGTCGGAATTCTCGTTCGCAAAATTTGCGAGCGTGTTTTCCAATGGCGCTGGATTTGTACCTGGTTGGTTTTTCAAACTGGTCGCCCTGGCCATCATTTGGGCCTATCTGCACCATTTCATCGCAGGTGTTCGGCATTTGTGGATGGACATCAACCACGCCGTCAGCAAGGAGTTTGGTCGCAGCTCCGCGATTTTTACCCTGGCCTTGAGCTTGGGTTTAACCGCCGTTCTTGCGGCCAAGCTGTTTGGCCTGTACTGAATCTCCCCACGAAAAATTAAATCAAGGAACTTTGACCATGGCAGTTAACTACGGCTCCAAACGTATCGTCGTTGGCGCACATTACGGTTTGCGTGATTGGCTTGCACAGCGCGTTACGGCGGCACTTATGGCAATCTTCACCGTTGTCGTGCTTGCACAAGTGATCTTTTCAAAAGGTGCCATGGGCTATGACAAATGGGCGGGGATTTTCTCTACCCAATGGATGAAAGCACTCACCTTTGCCATCATCATCGCCATGCTTTACCACGTATGGGTGGGCGTACGCGATATATGGATGGATTACATCAAACCTGTAGCTGTGCGCTTGTCATTGCAGGTATTTTCCATCGTCTGGCTGGTCAGTTGCGCTGGTTGGGCCATTCAGGTTTTGTGGCGTCTTTAATCGCGCCGTACGTACTTATTGCATAGGCTTTAATTCATGTCTTACCCCGTATCTAAACGTAAATTTGATGTGGTGATCGTTGGCGCCGGTGGTTCCGGAATGCGCGCATCGCTGCAACTTGCACGTGCTGGCCTCAATGTGGCCGTACTGTCCAAAGTGTTTCCTACCCGGTCGCACACCGTAGCTGCCCAAGGCGGCATCGGCGCATCGCTGGGCAACATGAACGAAGACAACTGGCACTACCACTTCTATGACACGGTAAAGGGTTCTGATTGGCTGGGGGACCAAGATGCCATCGAGTTCATGTGCCGCGAGGCTCCCAAGGTTGTATACGACTTGGAACACATGGGCATGCCATTTGACCGCAATGCCGATGGCACCATCTACCAGCGTCCGTTCGGTGGCCATACCGCCAACTACGGTGAAAAAGCTGTGGAACGCGCATGCGCTGCAGCCGACCGCACTGGCCATGCCATGTTGCACACCCTGTACCAGCAAAACGTGGCAGCCAAGACCAGCTTCTTTGTCGAGTGGTTGGCCATGGACCTGATCCGCGATGCCGATGGCGACGTGGTCGGCGTTACCGCCATTGAAATGGAAACCGGCGACGTTCACATTCTTGAAGCCAAAACCACCTTGCTGGCTACTGGCGGTGCAGGCCGCATTTTTGCAGCGTCCACCAACGCATTCATCAACACTGGCGACGGCTTAGGCATGGCTGCACGTGCAGGCATTCCATTGGAAGACATGGAGTTTTGGCAGTTCCACCCCACCGGCGTGGCCGGTGCCGGCGTGTTGCTAACCGAAGGCTGCCGTGGCGAAGGTGCGATTTTACGCAACTCCAACGGCGAACGCTTCATGGAGCGCTACGCTCCAGCCTACAAAGATTTGGCCCCGCGCGACTATGTTTCTCGCTGCATGGACCAAGAGATTAAAGAAGGCCGTGGCTGTGGTCCCAACAAGGATTACATCAACCTGGATATGACTCATCTGGGTGCAGACACCATCATGAAGCGCCTGCCTTCAGTGTTTGAAATTGGCCACAATTTTGCCAACGTCGACATCACCAAAGAACCCATCCCAGTGGTCCCCACTATCCATTACCAGATGGGCGGCATTCCTACCAACATCAACGGCCAAGTTGTTACGCAAAACGCTGACAACAAGAGCGAAGTTGTCAACGGCTTGTACGCTGTGGGTGAATGCTCTTGCGTCAGTGTGCACGGCGCCAACCGTTTGGGCACCAACTCACTTCTTGACTTGCTAGTGTTTGGCCGCGCTGCGGGCAACCATATTGTTGAATTCAACAGCAAGACCACTCACAAGCCACTCCCCGCAAACGCGGCTGAACAGACCATCGCCCGCTTGGAACGTCTGGATAACGCCACCGGAGGCGAATACGCACAAGACGTGGCTAACGACATTCGTGCCGCCATGCAGTACCACGCTGGCGTATTCCGTACGCAGGCATTGATGGACGAAGGTGTCACCAAAATCGCGGCCCTGCGCGAACGCGTAAAGAACATTGGCCTTAAAGATAAGTCCAAGATCTTTAATACCGCACGTATCGAAGCTCTGGAAGTCGAAAACCTGATCGAAGCCGCAGAGGCTACCATCGTTTCCGCAGCGGCCCGGCACGAGAGCCGCGGTGCACACACCGTGAACGACTACGGCGATACGCCAGAGTTTCCCAACGGCCGCAACGACACCGAATGGCACAAGCACACTTTGTGGCACAAAGAGGGCAATAAGCTTACCTACAAGCCAGTCCAAATGAAGCCACTCACCGTAGAGAGCGTTGAGCTCAAGACCCGCACATTCTGATCAGGTACAAAACATGACAAAACGCACTTTTTCCATCTATCGTTACGATCCCGATAAAGATGCCAAGCCCTACATGCAGACCATTGAGGTTGAATTAGATGGCAGCGAACGTATGTTGCTCGATGCGCTGATGAAGCTCAAAGCCGTCGATCCCACCATTTCATTCCGTCGGTCTTGCCGCGAAGGTGTATGTGGATCGGATGCCATGAATATCAATGGCAAAAACGGCCTGGCGTGCTTGACCAATATGCGCACGCTGCCCGGTACGATTGTGTTGAAGCCCCTGCCCGGTCTGCCCGTAGTGCGCGACTTGATCGTCGACATGACACAGTTTTTCAAGCAGTACAACTCCATCAAACCGTACCTGATTAACGACACGGTACCGCCTGAAAAAGAGCGCCTGCAAAGCCCTGAAGAACGTGACGAGCTCAATGGCTTGTACGAGTGCATTTTGTGCGCCAGTTGCTCTACCTCTTGCCCCAGCTTCTGGTGGAATCCGGACAAATTTGTAGGGCCCGCCGGTTTGCTGCAAGCCTACCGTTTTATTGCCGATAGCCGCGATGAAGCCACCGCTGAGCGTCTTGACAACTTGGAAGACCCGTACCGCCTATTCCGCTGCCACACCATCATGAACTGTGTGGACGTTTGCCCTAAAGGATTAAACCCCACCAAGGCCATTGGCAAGATTAAAGAAATGATGGTCTTGCGCGCCGTTTAAGGCGCAGCAGGTAGCAAATACGTGACTGACACTCTGATCGATGAACGCTCTTTAAGCAAACTCAAGTGGCGCTGCCGCCGCGGTTTGCTGGAAAACGATTTGTTCATCGAGCGGTTTTTTAACCGTTTTAGTTCTGTCTTGAATGTTAGACAAGCCCAG
>JBEANP010000255.1:0-4090 GCA_041165385.1 Pseudomonadota bacterium
TTTGGCGGTGGTAATGCGCGTTTGGTAATTACAGGCGATGAAATTTTGGACTCCGGTGTGCAGGTGATTGCGCAGCCGCCGGGCAAGAAAAACCAGAGCATTGCGCTGCTGTCGGGCGGTGAAAAAGCGCTGACCGCCATTGCTTTGGTGTTTGCAATTTTCCAGCTCAACCCCGCACCGTTTTGTTTGCTAGATGAGGTGGACGCGCCGCTGGACGACGCCAACACCGAACGCTATGCCAAACTGGTGTCCAGCATGAGTAAAGGAACCCAGTTTTTGTTTATCAGCCACAACAAGATTGCCATGGAAATGGCCGAACAGCTCATTGGCGTCACCATGCAAGAGCAAGGCGTTTCGCGTATCGTGGCTGTGGATATGGAGTCCGCTGTGTCATTGGCTGAATTCGCTTAAAACTACTATGAGTAATTTACAAATTGGATTGGCCGTCGCGGGCGGCTTGGTGCTGGTGGCAGTCGTCGCCCACGGCGCGTGGACATCGCGTAAAAACGCCCCAAAGCAACCTCTGCCCGAAAATCGACAAGAAGAACCCTCACTGGATGCGCACGAGCCTTCCTTGGATGGTGAAGGAGTCGACGACATTCGGCCCTTGACCCTGCCAGCAGCGCCCAAACGCCCGGCCATGGATTCCCTGATTGATGTGATTGCCAGCGTGTCGCTGGACAGCGCGGTGGGGGTGGTATCCGGCGAGGCGGCCATTGCTGCCATGCCCTCCACCCGGCGCGCGGGTACCAAGCCGTTCGCCATTGAAGGGCTGAATGCCGAGAGCAATGTGTGGGAAGTGCCCCACCCCGGCCAGCGCTACAGCAGCTTTCAGGCTGGAGTGCAGTTGGCCAACCGCTCTGGCGCGCTCAATGAAATTGAGTACTCAGAGTTTGTGGTCAAAACCCAGGCGTTTGCTGACGCCATCGGTGCCACGCCCGAGTTTCCCGAAATGCTGGACGAAGTGGCCCGCGCCCGCGAGCTAGACCAGTTTGCCAGCGCACATGATGCGCAGTTGGGGTTCGCCATCCGTGCGCTGCATGCTGCCTGGAGCCCTGGCTATGTGCACCAAAACGCGGCCAGGCTGGGCTTTATTGCGGGGTCTATTCCTGGGCGCATGGTGTTACCAGCCCGCGCTGATGGGTTGCCGCCGGTCTTGGTGCTGAGCTTCGATTCTCAGGCTGCATTGGCAGAAGATCCCGCGCAAAGCGCCATCCGTGCGCTGGCGTTGCATCTGGATGTGGCGCAGGTAGACCGCGCCGAGCGTGCCTTTGAGCGCATGCGCGAATCCGCCAAAGGCCTGGCCCTTGCCATGGACGGCGTGGTTACCGACGACAACGGCCAGTCACTGCCAGAGCAAACCATGGAGGTGATTGGTACCGAGCTGGAAACGCTGTACGTCACTATGGAACAACGCGACTTGGCTGCCGGTTCGCCTTTGGCGCGCCGCCTGTTTTCTTAAATTCCTATGGCCGACACCGGCCTTGATCGCGTGCCCACTTGCCCACTTTAGACCTTTTTTCTGACGATTCCGCCGCTGGCCCGCACGCTGGCACAGAGGCGCACATGGCGAGTTTGCGCGCCCAGTTGCACCGCCACGCCCACCAGTACTACGTGCTGGACGCACCCAGCATTCCTGATGCGGAGTACGACAAGCTGTTCCAGGCGCTGCAGGCGCTGGAAGCGGCAAATCCGCAATGGGCTACGCCTGACTCACCCACGCAGCGGGTGGGTGGCAAGCCGCTGGACCAATTTGCATCGGTGCGTCACGCGGTGCCCATGCTGAGTATTCGCACCGAAACGGACACCGAATCTACCGGCGCCCAAGCCTTTGATGCCCGTGTGCGCAAAGAGCTGGGGCTGACGGATGCGGATCCTTCTGTGGAATACGTCACCGAACTGAAATTTGACGGCTTGGCCATGAATCTTCGTTACGAGCACGGTGTGCTAGTGCAAGCTGCCACCCGGGGCGACGGCGAAACGGGGGAAGACGTCACCCAAAACATCCGCACCATTGGCCAGATTCCCTTGCGCATCAGTGCGCCTTTGGGTGCACGCATTGCAGTGCCCGACATCTTGGAAGTGCGGGGCGAGGTTTACATGCGCCGCGACGATTTCGAAGCGCTGAACGAACGCCAGCGTGCACGCATTGCTGCGGGAGAAAAAGGCGAAAAGACCTTTGTCAATCCACGCAACGCTGCCGCCGGTGCCGTGCGCCAGCTCGACCCCGCTATTGCCGCGCAGCGGCCCTTGAGCTTTTTTGCCTATGGAGTGGGAGAAATTGCGCCGCAGCCCGAAGGCGGCCTTTTTGCCACGCACATGGAGCTGCTACAGACCCTGAAAATATGGGGTTTTCCAGTTGCAGCCCTCGTGCAGACTGCGCAAGGCGCTACTGAATTAGTAGCATATCACCAGCACGTCGGGCAAACACGCGACCAGTTGCCGTTCGATATTGACGGTGTGGTCTACAAGGTCAACAGTTTGGCGCTGCAACGGCAGCTGGGTTTTGTGTCGCGCGAACCGCGTTGGGCCGTGGCACACAAATACCCAGCCCAAGAACAGCTCACCACCGTGCTGGCCATTGATGTGCAAGTGGGGCGTACTGGCAAGCTGACACCGGTGGCTAAGCTGGCGCCTGTGTTTGTGGGGGGGGTCACAGTGACCAACGCCACCCTGCACAACGAAGACGAAGCCCGCCGCAAAGACGTGCGCTTGGGCGACACCGTGATCGTGCGCCGTGCGGGCGATGTGATCCCCGAGGTGGTATCGGTGCTGCTGGACAAGCGCCAGGGCACCGCTGCGCAATTCACCATGCCCCGCATCTGCCCCGTGTGTGGCTCTGCCGCCGTGCGTGAAGAGGGCGAGGCCGACTACCGCTGCACGGGCGGGCTGTTTTGCGGTGCCCAGCGCAAGCAGGCCATATTGCACTTTGCCCAGCGCCGCGCGGTGGAGGTGGAAGGCTTAGGCGACAAGCTGGTGGAGCAGATGGTGGATGCCAATGTGATCCGCAATCTGCCGGACTTGTACCGCTTGGGCTTCACCGCACTGGCCAGCTTGGACCGAATGGCCGAGAAGTCGGCACAAAACATTGTGGACGCACTGGAAAAATCCAAGCAAACCACTTTGCCGCGCTTTCTGTTTGGCCTGGGTATCCGCCATGTGGGCGAGGCCACAGCCAAAGAATTGGCTCGCCATTTTGGCAAGCTCGACCCCATCATGGATGCGCCAGAAGAAGCGCTGCTCTTGGTGAACGACGTAGGCCCCATCGTGGCGCAAAGCCTGCGTACCTTTTTTGACCAGCCGCACAACCGAGAAGTGGTGGAGCAATTGCGCGCTTGCGGCGTGACGTGGGAAGAGGGCGAGCCCGCAGCCCAAGCTCCTAAGCCGCTGGCCGGTAAAACCTTTGTACTCACCGGTACCTTCCCCACCCTGAGCCGCGACCAGGCCAAAGACCTGCTGGAAGCCGCCGGTGCCAAAGTGGCAGGTTCGGTCAGTAAAAAAACGAGTTACGTGGTCGCCGGGGCCGAGGCGGGTAGCAAGCTGGACAAAGCCCAAGAGTTGGGCGTACCGGTGTTGGATGAAGCCGCTATGCTGGAGATGCTGAAATGACCGTGCGTGACATTCTCAAAATGGGCGATCCACGCCTGCTGCGCATGGCGCAACCCGTGGTGGAATTTGACAGCGACGACTTGCACCTGCTGATCACCGACATGCTGGACACCACGCGCGCTGCCAACGGTGCAGGGCTGGCGGCACCGCAAATCGGGGTGGACTTGCAGCTGGTGATATTTGGTTCCAACGACTTCAACCCGCGCTACCCAGACCGGCCCAGGGTGCCGCCCACGGTACTAATTAACCCTGTCATTACGCCTATAGGCGATGAAGAAGAAAGCGATTGGGAGGGCTGCTTGTCGGTGCCCGGCTTGCGCGGCGTGGTGCCCCGCTGGGCGCATATTCGCTACACCGGGTTTGACCAATACGGCGACCCCACAGACCGCACCGTGAGCGGTTTTCACGCCCGGGTGGTGCAGCATGAGTGCGACCACCTATGGGGCAAGCTATACCCCATGCGGGTGCGCGACTTTGCACA
>JBEANP010000256.1:0-4059 GCA_041165385.1 Pseudomonadota bacterium
TTTATCTCCGGTTAGCCTAGAACGACTTGCGAAACAATGTTGCGCTGCACTTCGTTGCTGCCACCGTAAATAGTGGTCTTGCGCATGTTGAAGTAGGTGGATGCCAGCGGGGCGCACAGAGCAGTGGCTTGGTCGCCCTGCCAGCCGGCTTCCATGGCTTCGTGGATCAGCGGCAGGGCATTCGGCCCGGCGGCCAGCATCATCAGCTCGGAGTAGCGTTGCTGGATTTCACTGCCGCGAATTTTCAGCAAACCCGCAATGTCCAGCGAGTTTTTGCCGGATTTCTCGGCGGCCAACACGCGCAGCACCATCATCTCCAGTGCCACCACGTCCACTTCGAGCTTGGCGATTTCGTCGCGGAAGCGGCCTGCAGAAGGACCGTCCACAGCCGGGTCGTACACGCCTTCAGTTTTGGCAATGCGCTTCAAGCGCTCCAGCTCGCGCTTGGCGCGGTTCACGTCGGCAATGTTGGTGCGCTCGTGACTTAGCAAGTGTTTGGCATAGGTCCAGCCCTTGTTTTCTTCACCGATCAGGTTCTCGGCGGGCACGGCCACGTTGTCGAACCAGACTTCGTTTACCTCGTGACCACCGTCCAGCATGATGATGGGGCGCACGCTCACACCGGGGCTCTTCATGTCAATGAGCAAAAAGCTGATGCCGGTTTGGGGCTTGCCCTCGGAGCTGGTGCGCACCAGGCAAAAAATCCATTCGCCGTATTGGCCCAAGGTGGTCCAGGTTTTTTGGCCGTTGACGATGTACTGGTTACCCTGGCGCTCGGCCTTGCATTTAACGGATGCCAGGTCGGAGCCCGAACCCGGCTCGCTGTAGCCCTGGCTCCACCATACGGAGCCGTCGGCAATGCCGGGCAAAAAGCGTTGTTGCTGCTCGGGGGTGCCAAAGGCCATGATGACCGGGGCCACCATTACCGGGCCAAAGGGCACCACCCGGGGGGCGCCAGCCAGCGCACATTCTTCTTCAAACAAATGCTTTTGTACCGAGTTCCAGCCCGGGCCGCCAAATTCTTTGGGCCAGCCGTGGCCCAGCCAGCCTTTGGAGCCCAAAATTTTGGCCCAACGCTGCATGTCGTCACGGGTCAGGTGCAGGGCGTTGTGTACCTTGTTGGATAAGTCAGCGGGCAGGTTTGCGCTGACCCAGGCGCGAATTTCTTCGCGAAAAGCCTGTTCTTCAGGGGTGAATGCCAAATCCATGGGGGATGTCTCCGGTTGGTCTGATAGTGTCGCTACCCGCTTTTTAGCACGGTCGTACTTTTATAGTTGTCTTTACTGTGACAAACCCAGCTCGCTGCACAGCTTTTGCACGGTGGCACGCAGCTCGGCTACTTCGGTCTCCAGTGCCGTCACGCGGGCTTGCAAATCAGCGCTGCCCACTTGGGGCACGCTGCGCCCGGTACTGACCGCGCTGGCATCCACCGGGCCGCACAACAGGTGCGCCCAGCGTTGCTCGCGGGCACCGGGTGCGCGGTCCAGCTTGACCACCAGCGCGCCGCCTTTCTCTTCCGAGCGCTCTTGCATTTCGTCCAGAAAGCCTTCTACGGAAGACGTGTCTGCAAACCGGTACCAACGCTCGGCGTTCAGGCGCAGCTCGGCCGCGGTTTGCGGGCCGCGCAGCATCATCAGGCCCAGCAGCACGGCCGATTGCTCGGGCACGCCGATGCCACGCTGGGCGTTGTGGGTGAATTTGGTGGTGCGCCCGCCGGTGGTCTCGTGCACCAGGCTGGCTTCGCGCAGGGTGTCCAGCGCGGTGCTGACTTCGGCCTCAGACAGCTCCATCAGCGGGTCGCGGCTACTTTTTTGGTTGCAGCCCAGCAGCAGGCTGTTCAGGGTGAGGGGGTAGCTGTCGGGCACGGTGCGTGCCTTTTCCATCAACGTGCCCAGCACGCGGGCTTCGGTAGCGGTAAGGAGCAGGGGGGTAGTCATAATTCAGGCCAGTATGAGAAATATCGTTATTTTGATCTCTGGCAGTGGCTCCAACATGGCCGCCATTGCACAGACCGCCCAGCGCGAGCAGTGGGCCACCAAGTATGGGGCCAAGGTGGCTAGTGTGATTAGCAATAAAACGGATGCCGCAGGCTTGCAATGGGCCCAAGCGCATGGCATCGAAACTGACGTGCTGGACCACAAAGTGTTTGCCCACCGCGAGGCTTTTGATGCCGAACTGGCAAAGCGCATTGATGCCTACGACACGCCCCAGTCTCCTGCCTTAGTGGTGTTGGCCGGTTTTATGCGGATTTTGACCCCTGGCTTTGTGCAGCACTACACTGGCAGGCTGGTGAATATTCATCCATCGCTGCTGCCTGCTTTTGCAGGCCTGAACACCCACCAGCGCGCCATTGACGCAGGATGCAAAGTGGCCGGGGCTACGGTGCACCTGGTGACGCCAGAGCTGGACCACGGCCCCATATTGGCCCAGGCCGTAGTGCCAGTGCTGCCGCACGACGACGCACGCACCTTGGCAGCGCGCGTGCTCAGCCAAGAACATCGCATTTACCCCCAAGCGATTGCGCAGCTTTTAGCGCAGAATGCTATTAAATAAATAGCAATAAAGCTAGTACGCACGGGCGCTAGCGGCTTAATTAATCCATAATTTTGGCGAACCGGGGCTGGGCTATGCCGTCAATCACCACGGTTTCCAAAAACATGGCGGCTGGGCGTACCCAGAGACCCTGTTCGCCATACAACGCGCGGTACAGTGTCATGGGTTCGCAGGTTTCGCTGTGACGCACGGTACCCACCACGTCGTACATGCCGCCCTTGTAATGGCGGTAACGCCCCGGGGGCGTAATGATCAGCGGGGGGAGATGTTCTTCAAGCATGGGACAATCCTAGCCTATGCATCCAAAAGCCCTCCTAGAGGCCTGCTCCGAGCTGGTCCGCCTCACCCTTCGTTTTGAACACCCCGCCGACGCCACCGTTTCGCGTTTTTTCCGCGAACACCGTGGTTTGGGCCCGCGCGAGCGCGCCACCATGGCAGAGACGGTGTACACCGTGCTGCGCAAAAAACTCTTGTTTGACCACCTGGCCCCATCGGGTAGCGGTCCCAAAGAGCGCCGCTTGGCGATTTTGGGTTTTTACGGCCCCGGCGACTTTCTGCGCAGTGCGCTGACCGACCAAGAAACCCGCTGGCTGGACGAGTGCGAAAAGGTCAAACCCGAAGACTTGATGGAGCGCCATCGCCACAACCTGCCTGAGTGGCTGGTGCAGCCACTCAAAGACCAACTGGGCAGCGAATTCTGGCCACTGGTCAACAGCCTGAACTTGGGCGCTGGGCTGGATTTGCGCGTGAATACTTTTAAAGCCAAGCGCACCGATGTGCAAAAGGCGCTGCAGTTGTCGGGCATCAAAGCCGTGGCAACTCCCTATTCGCCTTGGGGTTTGCGCATTGCAGGCAAGCCTGCCCTGAACAAACACGAAGCCTTTGTGCGCGGCGACTTTGAGGTGCAGGACGAAGGCTCGCAACTGCTGGCCATGCTGGTGGACGCAAAACGTGGCGAGATGGTGGTGGACTTTTGCGCTGGTGCTGGAGGCAAAACCTTGGCACTGGGCGCTTCTATGCGCAGCACCGGGCGGTTATATGCTTTTGACACCTCTGCGGGTCGCTTGGATTCGTTTAAGCCGCGGATGGCGCGCAGCGGACTGTCCAATGTGCACCCCGCAGCGATTGCACATGAGCGAGACGACCGCGTCAAACGCCTGACGGGCAAGATTGACCGGGTGCTGGTGGATGCACCGTGCACCGGCATGGGCACGCTGCGCCGCAACCCCGACCTTAAATGGCGCCAAAACGAGAAAGCCGTGGAAGAAATGGCTGTCAAACAGACCGCCATTTTGCAAAGCGCTGCGCGCTTGGTCAAAGCGGGTGGCCGCTTGGTGTATGCCACCTGTAGTGTGCTACCGCAAGAAAATGAAGCCATCGCCCTGGCATTCTCTGCTGCCAATCCCGATTTCGAGCCCTTGCAGGTGGCCGATATCTTGACCGAGTTGAAGGTAGAGAACGCATCAACCTTGTGCGCTGGCGGCGAAGCAGGGCATTTGTACCTGC
>JBEANP010000257.1:0-4014 GCA_041165385.1 Pseudomonadota bacterium
TCTAACCGAACTACCTTGCGCTTGGAGTGCGGTGCATCAACATTGGACTTGGTGCGTGCTGTCGCTGCATAAGATATCGGCATCGTAGCGTCTAGCTGACCCAAGCCGGTGCTCTGTGCCTCTATCGGTGCAGAGCCGGCGGATTTACGTGTCAACCAAGTAAAAAAAGACATAAGTAAGAGTCTAGCGCTGTACGTAACTTTTCATACGGCAACTACTTCCCGATACAAAATTGAGAAAAAATAACACCCAGCAAATCATCCGATGTGAACTCGCCGGTGATCTCGCTTAAAGCGTTCTGCCCCAAACGCAACTCTTCAGCCAACAAATCTAGCGACTGCGCGCGCGCAGCCAAATGGACGGATGCTTCCAAGAAATGGGTATTCACACGTGCCAAGGCATCTAGATGACGCGCACGCGCAATGAACACACCGTCGGTGCTCGACTGCCACCCCACCACCTCCAAAAGTTTACTGCGAAGTGCATCCAAACCGAGACCTGTTTTTGCCGATAAAACCACCCCGTCGGGCTGCACGGTCGTGGCGGCATCGGCTTTGTTCCAAACGTCGATAACAGGTACAGTTTTAGGAACTTTTAAGCCTATGGCCCTTGCTATATGAGCGTCAGCAGCTATATATTCTGTAGCATCAGAACGCGTCAAATCGTGCAAAAACACAACGGCATCGGCACTGCCTATAGCCTCCCACGCGCGGGCTATTCCAATTTGCTCCACCACGTCATCGCTGTCGCGTAAACCTGCGGTGTCGATCACGTGCACTGGCACGCCTTCGATCTGAATCGTCTGCAACACCTTGTCACGTGTGGTGCCAGGTACTGGCGTGACGATAGCCAACTCTGCACCAGCCAGCGCATTAAGCAGAGACGACTTCCCCGCGTTGGGTTGGCCCGCAATCACAACCGTCATACCCTCACGCAGCAACGCACCTTGTGAGGCTTTTTGCAATACCGCTGCCAATGCCTGCTGTAGCCGCTGCAACTGCCCATATGCGTCCGCCTTTTGAAGAAAATCAATTTCTTCTTCGGGGAAGTCGAGCGTTGCTTCAACCAGCATGCGCAGGTGAATGAGCGAATCGCGCAAACTGTGGATTTGTTTAGAAAATGCACCCGACAGTGATTGCGTGGCACTTCGGGCCGCGGCTTCAGTGCTCGCATCAATCAAATCGGCTATGGCTTCTGCTTGGGCGAGATCGATTTTGTCGTTCAGGAAAGCTCTTTCGCTGAACTCCCCAGCTTGGGCAACTCTCAAACCCTCGAGGCAGGGCTTTGAAGTCGTAGAGTCACTTTGTGCAGCCGCTTGAAGGCACCGCGCCAACAACAATTGCAACACCACGGGGCCGCCATGGGCCTGCAACTCCAACACGTCTTCTCCGGTAAACGAATGAGGGCCAGGAAAGAAAAGCGCTAATCCTTGATCGATGAGCGCACCATGCGCGTCACAGAACGGCAGGTATGTTGCCTCCCGTGGGGTGAGGCTGCGCCCCAATAGATGGCGGATAAATTCCGTAAGCCCCTTGCCGCTGACCCTCACAATGCCCACTGAGCCACGCCCCGGCGCAGTTGCGATGGCGATGATGGGGTCGTGGTGTCTTGGGAGCATAGGGGGAGGCGCATTGCGCCTCAGGGGACTATTTTTTCACCCAGGGCAAATTGAACTGCGGTGGCACGCCCATACGGGTGTTGATGATCCACTGCTGTGCGATGGACAAAACGTTATTGGTAATCCAATACATCACCAAACCAGCAGGGAAGAAGAAGAACATCACACTAAACGCTAAGGGCATAAACCACATCATCTTGGCTTGCATGGGGTCTGGTGGTGCGGGGTTCAATGCAGTTTGCAACATGGTGGTCAGCGTCATCACCAAAGGCAAGATATAAAACGGATCAGGTGACGACAAGTCATGAATCCACAATGCCCAAGGCGCATTACGCATTTCTACGCTGGACAACAACACCCAATACAAGGCAATAAACACAGGAATCTGAACCATGATGGGGAAGCAACCACCCATAGGGTTCACTTTTTCCTCGCGATAAATCCTCATCATTTCCTGCTGCATTTGCTGAGGGTTGTCCTTCAGACGCTCGCGCATTTCCATGATTTTAGGATTCACTGCTTTCATTTTGGCCATGCTGGCGTAAGCCTTAGCGTTGAGCCAGTAAAACGCAATTTTCAAGAGCAACACCAAGGCCACAATCGACCAACCCCAATTCTGAATGAAGCTGTGCAACTTATCCAGCAACCAATACAGCGGCTTGGCCAAAATGGTGAGCCAACCATAGTCCTTGACCAATTCCAAGCCTGGAGTCAGCGTCTCCAGTATTTTTTCCTCTTGGGGCCCGGCAAAAAACTTGGCATCCACCGCTTTGGTTGAGCCTGGCGCAATGGCTTCTAAAGGTGCAATCATAGTGGCGCGGTAGCAGCAATCGGCCATAGTAGAGCCAATATCCACGGCGTCTAAAGACAGGCTACGCTTGATACCGTCAGGCAAAATCCATGCGCTAGCAAAGTAGTGCTGCACCATAGCCACGTATCCGTTTGACGCCTCTTTTTCTACGTCGACGTTCTTTTTCTTGATGTCGGCAAACTCGACCTTTTGGTACTTTTTGGCATCTGTGTAAATAGCCGGCCCCGTAAAGGTGGAGTAAAAGGACGATTCGCCCGCGGGCTTGTTACCGTCACGTACCAGTTGCAAATACAACTGCGGAGCTATTGATGCGCCAGAGGTGTTGGTCAACTCGTGTTTGACTGCTATGTCGTAAGCACCACGGCGCAGAGTGTAGGTTTTCACCAGCTTAATTCCGCCAACGTCAGCAGACGCAAATTGCAACATCAAAGAGTCTTCGCCGTCTTTCAGTGAGCGAGGACCTGTGACGCTCATGGGCGTTTTGTGGGTCGGAAACGCACCACCCGCCGCACCAGCAATAACGCCAGTTTGAGCCAAATACACCCGATCCCTGCTGTCATCGAGCAATACAAAGTTGCGCGACTTGTCTACGGTATCGGAATACTTCAAAAACTCCGCACGCACCAAGGAACCGCCTTCTGTTTCAAATGTCAACTTCATGACATCAGTCACAACTTCGAAACGCTCTTTCACTGCAACCGGCGCACTAACTGGAACGACTGCCTGCGAGACTGCTGGCGCAACAGCCACAGCAGTAGGGACACTCGCGTCTACAGTGCTTGATTTACCAGAAACCGGTGCGGTTTGCTGTGCCGGATTTGGGAAAAATGTTGCCTTGTGCCCGTTGTGTACCTGCCACTGATCCCACAGCAACACCATAGAAAAGCCAAAGATCACCCACAAAATGGTGCGGCGAATATCGTTCATGAAGGTTTCTTTTCGGAAGATGGAGAAATCAGCCGGCCAAATAACCGGGGTAGATGGCCTGGCACCGGATCACACCCACCAGCACACCAGGGATGACAGCGGGCCAATCGGACCACAGTGAGATACGAGCCCGCAACAGCACCGTGCAGCGCAAGCGCCTGCAACGAATAGAGCGAGCAAGAAGGTTCAAAACGGCATGCAGAACCCAGCCAGGGGCTCAACAACAGTCGGTACACCTTTACAAGCCCCATCAGTGCCGCACGGATCATGGCGTCACACTACGTGCGATCGCAGAGGAAAACAACTGCAAGAGCTCAGCACGCACTGCCACTTTCAAGGCCTCAGACGAAGCACTGACAAACTGCTTTCTATCAAACCCCGAACGCAGGCGCACCAAATGCGCAGTGGGCTGCAGAGAAGACTCAAATTCAGCGCTCACGTTATAAATTTGACGTTTGATAGCATTTCGGGTTACTGCACGCTTTGCCCATCGCTTGGGGATCATGGCACCAAGCCAAACTCCAACCAAAGGGAACGGATCCACTGAAGAACTGCCAGGCTTTAGCCCCAAAAGGACAGCTGGCACAGTGACATGCAAGGCAAAGTGGGGGGTGCGAGCGAGTGTCTTACCCGCCAGTACGGCTTGAAACTGCGGGCG
>JBEANP010000258.1:0-3963 GCA_041165385.1 Pseudomonadota bacterium
GTGATCGTGGCGGACGACGATGGCGTGGTGTGTGTGCCTGCCAAGATGGCTGTCAAAACACTGGAAGTTGCGCAAAAACGCGAGAGCTTTGAAGGAGAGAAGCGTGCCAAGTTGGCTTCGGGCATTTTGGGGCTGGACATGTACAAAATGCGCGAGCCGCTGGCTGCAGCGGGCATGAAGTACATCGACTGAGGACTGCACTATGACAAAACCTATGGACAAAATTACTTCGGGTGACTTCACCAAAACCTCTGGCTGGATGGACTGGTACACCGGCCCAGCCAGGCCCACATTCAAACTGCCAGCAGGGGCGGTGGATGCGCATTGCCACGTGTTTGGGCCTGGCGCTGAATTTCCCTATGCGCCTGAGCGCAAGTACACGCCGTGCGATGCGTCAAAGCACCAGTTGTTTGCACTGCGCGACCACTTGGGTTTTGAGAAAAACGTGATCGTGCAGGCCACTTGCCACGGTGCGGACAACCGGGCTTTGGTCGATGCGCTTAAGAGCAGCAACGGCAAAGCGCGGGGTGTGGCTACCGTCAAACGCAGCGTGACCGATGAAGAAATTCAGGCCATGCACGATGCGGGTGTGCGCGGTGTGCGCTTCAACTTCGTCAAGCGTCTGGTGGACTTCACGCCCAAAGACGAGTTGCTGGAAATTGCAAGCCGTATTGCCCAATGGGGTTGGCATGTGGTGATTTATTTTGAAGCGGTCGATCTGCCCGAGCTGTGGGACTTCTTCACCACGCTGCCCACCACCGTGGTGGTGGACCACATGGGCCGCCCCGATGTGGCTTTGCCGGTGGACGGACCGCAGTTCGCGTTGTTTCAAAAGTTCATGCGTGAACATACCAACGTGTGGAGCAAAGTGAGCTGTCCCGAGCGACTCTCGTTGACTGGCCCCAAGGCTTTGAACGGCGAACAAAATGCCTACCGCGATGTGATTCCTTTTGCCAAGGCCATCGTCGAGGAGTTCCCAGACCGCGTGCTGTGGGGTACCGACTGGCCACATCCCAACCTGAAGGACCATATGCCCGATGACGGCCTGCTGGTGGACTTTATTCCCCACATTGCGCCCACGGCAGAACTGCAGCGCAAACTGTTGGTGGACAACCCCAACCGCCTTTATTGGAAAGACTGATATGGCACTCGATAAACCCTACCAAGACGTGCCCGGCACCATCATTTTTGATGCCGAGCAAAGCCGCAAGGGCTACTGGCTCAACCAGTTTTGCATGTCGCTGATGAAGCCGGACAACCGCACGCGTTTCAAGGCTGACCAACGTGCTTATTTGAACGAATGGCCCATGTCGGAAGACCAACGCCAAGCCGTGATCGATATGGACTTGAACCGTGCCATGCAGCTGGGTGGCAACATCTACTTTTTAGCAAAAATTGGCTCTACCCACGGCCTGAGTTTTCAGCAAATGGCGGGCAGCATGACTGGCATGACCGAAGTGGAATACCGCGCCATGATGGTGGCAGGGGGCCGCTCCGCTGAAGGCAACCGCTACGTGGGCGAAGACGGCGACGCACAAGCGCACCGCCAACCTCAAGGTAAGAAAGACTAAAACACCATGGCCAAAATTACCGCCTCTGTATTTACATCCCATGTGCCCGCCATCGGCGCGGCCATGGACCTGGGCAAGACCCAGGAAGACTATTGGAAACCGCTGTTTGCGGGCTACGACTACTCCAAGCAATGGATGAAGGACAACAAGCCCGACGTGATTTTTTTGGTCTACAACGATCATGCCACCGCGTTTAGTTTGGACATGATTCCCACGTTTGCCATTGGCACCGCAGCCGAGTACATTCCGGCGGATGAAGGCTTTGGCCCACGCCCGGTGCCCAAGGTGATTGGCCACCCTGACCTGGCCTCGCATATTGCGCACTCGGTGATTCAACAAGACTTTGACCTGACCATCGTGAACAAGATGGACGTGGATCATGGCCTAACCGTACCCCTGAGCCTGATGTACGGCGAGAAAGACCCGGTTAAGGACGCATGGCCCTGCCCGGTGATTCCGTTCGCTGTCAACGTGGTGCAGTACCCCGTGCCCAGCGGCCAACGTTGCTTCAACCTGGGTAAAGCCATCCGCAAAGCTGTTGAAAGCTACGACGAAGATTTGAACGTGCACATCTGGGGCACAGGCGGCATGAGCCACCAGTTGCAGGGCGCGCGTGCGGGTTTGATTAACCGCGAATGGGACAACGCCTGGATGGACAAAATGATTGCCGATCCCGCCGCCTGCGCCGCCACACCGCACATCGACTACGTGCGCGAAGCGGGCTCAGAAGGCATTGAGTTGGTGATGTGGCTGATCGCCCGTGGTGCCATGTCGGACGTGCCTTACAACGATAAGGATGCTACAGATTTGGAAGCAGCCCACGCCCATTCCGTGGAGGTTAAGCACCGTTTTTACCATGTACCTGCCAGTAACACGGCGGTCGGACATTTGATTTTGGAGAATAAATAATGCCCCCACGTTCATATTCATTCACTGCCCCCCAAGGGGGCGTCCGCCTCCTCGAGGCGGCTCATCGGAGTCTCAAATGACCAAAACCATCAAAGTAGCGCTGGCGGGTGCCGGTGCATTTGGCATCAAACACCTGGACGGCATCAAAAATATTGATGGCGTGGAAGTGGTGTCCATCATCAGCCGGGATCTGGTCAAAACCCAGGAAGTGGCCGACAAGTACGGAATCCAACACGTCACCACCGATTTGGCCGACAGCCTGGCATTGCCCGAGCTGGACGCGGTGATTTTGTGCACTCCCACGCAAATGCATGCCGAGCAAACCTTGGCTTGTTTGAAGGCTGGCAAGCACGTGCAGGTGGAAATCCCCTTGGCTGATAGCTGGGCCGGTGCTGACGCCGTAGTGGCCGAGCAGAAGAAGACTGGGCTGGTCGCCATGTGCGGCCACACCCGTCGTTTTAACCCCAGCCACCAGTATGTGAACCAGCAAATCACGTCGGGCAAGTTCAACATCCAGCAAATGGATGTGCAAACCTACTTTTTCCGCCGCACCAACACCAATGCGCTGGGCCAAGCCCGTAGCTGGACCGACCACTTGCTGTGGCACCACGCTGCGCACACGGTTGATTTGTTTGCCTACCAGGCCAACAGCCCTATCGTGCAGGCCAATGCTATTCAAGGCCCCATCCACCCGGTGCTGGGCATTGCCATGGACATGAGCATTCAGTTGCGCACCGCTAGTGGCGCTATTTGCACCCTGAGCCTGAGCTTTAACAACGATGGCCCCTTGGGTACCTACTTCCGCTACATCGGCGACACGGCCACCTACCTGGCGCGCTATGACGACCTGTACACCGGCAAGGAAGAAAAGATCGACGTGAGCAATGTGGCCGTCAGCATGAACGGCATTGAGCTACAAGACCGCGAGTTTTTCGCCGCTATCCAAGAAGGCCGCGAGCCCAACTCCAGCGTGGCGCAAGTGGCCAATTGCTACAAGGTGCTGCACCAGCTGGAACAGCAACTTAACGCGCAGGTGTAGCGCAAAGCGAACAATTGCAAAAAAAGAACCCGGCACGGCGGCCGGGCTGCAATTCCTCAAAAGGAAACCGCTAGAGAGGTAGGGAGACTTCGCGGTAGATTGAGCTAACCCGCTCCCACTATGTGCTGCACGGGGTGAGGTGTATGTTCGGTGGGGCGCGTTAGACGGCTGGAATTTCCATTTTTGCTGAGAGCAAGAAATTTGATAAAGTCCGGCTAAAACCCTTGTCCATACTGCGTAAGCAGCTATGAATTTTGTAGCTTATGTTGGCTGACTGAGGTAATACGATTTGCCGGTTTGGGCTGAGTGCAGACTTTGAGTTGTTTTGCTCGCCCACTCTAAAACTGTCATTCAACTTTGCAATAGCCAATGCCACCAGCAGAGCTGCACAGGCAAGTACCAAAAATTCAAACATGAGCCACCACTCCTCTAATTAAATCTGAA
>JBEANP010000259.1:0-3960 GCA_041165385.1 Pseudomonadota bacterium
CCTTACGGGTCAGGTGCATATGCCCTGGGAACCACTGAATTGCCATGCGATTGAACTCTTACGTGTGAATGGGGTAGTCCCCCATTGTCGCGGCAGATTACTTTGGCGCAGTACACAATGCTTCAATCACTGTTCTGATAAACCGCACCATGAGCACTTTCAGCTACCGGCATTTGTATTATTTTTGGGTAGTCGCCAAAGAGGGCGGCATTGCCCGCGCGGCAGACCGGCTGGGCATGGCCGTGCAGACCGTGGGCACCCAAGTGCGCGAGCTAGAGCACGACTTGGGTTATGCCCTACTCAAACCCGCTGGGCGCGGTGTGGCGCTGACCGAAGCGGGTGTGGTTGCCATGCAGCAGGCCGACTTGATATTTCAACTTGGTGAACAGTTGCCAAACCGTGTGCGCGACGCGGTCAGTGCCCCCACGGTGCGACTGGCAGTTGGCATTTCAGATGGGCTGCCCAAACCTGCGGTGCGGCAACTCCTGGAGCCGGCCATGCAGGTGCCCCATTTGCACCTGCTGTGCCAGGAAGACGAGTTTGAGCGCCTGCTGAGCGACTTGGCCCTGCACAAGCTGGACGTGGTGTTGTCTGATCGCGCCGCGCCACCCAACCCCAACATCAAGCTCTACAGCCACCCCATGGGGTCGTCCAATATGGTGTGGTATGTGCCAGCGACGCTGTTTCCGGCAGAGCCCTACGACCTTTTGTCGGTGCTGGCCACCTTGCCCATTTTGTTGCCCACCGGGCACACCGCCGTGCGTCTACGCTTGGACCAATGGTTTGAGCAAAAGGGCCTACGCCCGCGCGTAGTGGGTGAATTTGAAGACAGCGCCTTGCTCACCACCTTTGGTGCAGGGGGTATGGGCGCATTCCCAGCGGTGGAGATGGTGCACGACGCATTGGTGGCACACTACAACGTCAAAAAACTGGGCGACTGTGACGGCGTGCAAGAGCACTTTTTTGCCATTGGCACTGAGAAAAAAGTGCAGCATCCACTGGTTCAGATGCTGCTGCACCCCGCAGTCGCGGTTGCCTAAGCAATTGCCTGGCCGGTAGCCACCGGCTTTGCGCGCAAGCGCAGTGGAGACAAATACTCGCTCAGGTACACGTCAAATGGCATGGTGTCTGCCGCTTCAATGGCCTGCTGCTCATATACCGATTGAACGCACTGCTGATGCAGCCTCGCCTGCACTTCAGCTTTTTGGGGCAAAGCCAGCATGGCAGCATGCGTGTGCTCCGATTGCGCACGCACAAAGGCGGTAAAAGAACCTGCATGTTCGTTTTGAATTGCCGCCAGCACCCGGGCGGACGGCAGTGTATCGGGCTGCACCAAGCCCAAGTGGGCAGACTGCAGCGCTTGCGCATAGTGCGTGCCGCCATGGGTGGCATCCAGCAACTGGGCAATAGGCTGCATGGCATTCACAATTTCGGTGCCCCAGGCGGTAAGAGGCACTGTGCCTTGGCCGCGCTCTAGCATCAGGTAGGGCTCACGACCACGTTCGGCAGTGGCGTGCTGGTTGTGCGCCATGGCGACAATTTCGGCAGGCGAATCGGGGGGGCTGTCAGTTTGCAAACAATGCAGCAAGAACATATCCAAAAATCGCATGGTTTGGGCGTTGATGCCTATGGGCTCGAACGGGTCTAGGTCCATCAAACGGACTTCAACATATTCCACCCCACGCTCGCGCAAGGCATGCAGAGGACGCTCACCCGGAAAAATTACCCGCTTGGGCCGAATCGTGCCGTAAAACTCGTTTTCAATTTGCAGCAGCGTGGTGGCCAGCTGGCGGTAAGTACCATCAGGCCCGCGCATACCAATGGCCTCGTAGGCGGGATAGGGGCGAGTAAGGGCGTCGTGCAGCGAATCGCCGTAGCCTTGCAGGCTGTTGTAGCTCACGGCCAATGACGACTGCGCGTCACTTTGGTAACCCAGTCGGCCCATTCGCAACGATGTGGCGTAGGGTCGGTACATCGTAAATTCGCTCAAGCGCTCTAGCTGGTGCTGTCTACCGTCCACAAACGACGAGCACACCGCAGGTGATGCGCCGAACAGATACAACAGCAAAAAAGCTTGCCTACGAAAGTTACGAATCAGACCAAAGTAGCGCTCACTAGAAACATCAGGTAGCGACCAGTTGTAGTGAATGCCAGAAATAGTCTGCATACGCCGCCCGTAGCGGTGGCCCAGCCCGGTGCGGTACACACTTTTAGCGCGGCCTACGTTGGAGCTGCCATATTGGCCAATTGGGATAGCGTTGTCTGCTGGCAGACCACAGGGCATGCTCGACACCCACAGCTGCTCGTTGCCAATGGCACTGGCCGTAAATTGCTGTATCTGCAGTAACTCTTGTAGGCAAGCGTCCACACTGGCATGCACTCCGGTAATGAGTTCAACCTGCGACTCGCTGAAATCGGTGGTGATGTGTGGGTGGGTCAGGGCAGAACCCAAGCCAGTGGGGTGCGCCGTGGTTGCCAAGTTGCCATTAGCTTGCACGCGCAGGCTCTCTTTTTCAATGCCACGGCGAATGCCCTGCAATTTAAATTCATCCATGCCTAGCGCCCTTCAACTCAACTGTGGGGCGTGAAGGTACCACAAGACCAATTCCCAAGCAGGCAATAATGGCGTCATGAATGCATCAGAAATCACCATCTGGTCCGCCATGATGGGCGGCCTTCTCACATTGGCAGTAGTAGCCCTTGCCGATGTGTGGGTGAATCGCACCGTCGCCTCCTGGAGAGGGCTGTTTTTTTTAGTGTTGACTGGTGGAAGCAGCATGGTGCTGTGCGACCTCCCCAACTACTTGTTTGATGACATCTCACCTACTTTATTGATGGTGCTGCGGTGTAGCTTGGGGCCATTGAGCGGCGCCATTGCACTCAACTACCTGGGGCTTTGGCTTGGCAATACGGCTGAGGACGCACGCATTGGTGCCACGGTCGTAGGGGGCTCTATTTTGCTTGCGACGTCGGCAGTGGTACTGGGTCTGGTGGCGTCCACCAGCCCTGTAGAAAAGGAATACGACCTACTGGCTTTCACGGCGATCAGTACCGGTAGCTCGGTGGTGATGGCCGTATATGTATCCGTACGGGCGTCCAATTTAGGAGACCCGCTGGCTCGCTGGATGGTGGTGGCCGGCTTTTTTCTGGCCATTATGGTTGCCGGGCTGTTCACCCACGCACTGGTACCAGACTTTCTGAATCTGTATGCAATAGCACTCACAGCATTCAGCGTGGTAGCTTTTTTCCTGGTCGTTGTAGCACTGACCATCAGCCGCAACCGCTTGCACCGCAACCTGACGCGGTTGGCACGGCTAGCACAAGGTGTGGACGGAACCACCGGCCTACCCACCGGTTCGGTGCTTATGTCCAAGATTGACGATGCGTTGTGGCGCAGCACCCGCACCAACGAGGAATGTGCTGTGATTTGCATACAGCTGCGTAATCTCTATGAGCTAGGCGAAATTGCAGGCCATGGTGTCGAACATCAAATTCTTGCCGCAATGAGTGCCCGCGTGCGCAGGGCTGTAGGTTTTCGCTGTGTGGTGGGCTTGTACCACCCTCGGTGTTTTGTGGTGGCGATATCAGCAGTAAAGGGAAATGCCCCTTTATTGTTGTTACAAGCGCGGCTCAGGCACCTCATGGCCAAGCCGCTGGTCGTGGTGGGCGACAACAACACTTATTACAACTTTGCACCACGCTTTAGCATGGGCACCGTTACAAACGAGAGCGGGATTGTTGACCCTACGGCCCTCATTGATGAGGCGGAGCGCCTTGCCATGGGGCAAGAAAACGAACCGCAAGACGAGCTGCCCACCACTGCGGCGTCACTGACGGCGTCAGCGCTTCAATGACCGCCTAGCTGTGCCAAGGCACGTGCCACCTCGTGGCTGCCCTGGGCTGCACCGCTTTGTGGAACCATATCGCCCGCGCGGGCGCACACCTGCGCTAACTGACTGG
>JBEANP010000260.1:0-3958 GCA_041165385.1 Pseudomonadota bacterium
GCTGTTAATTCCAATTACCTCCCCACGCATATTGATCAAGGGGCCACCAGAATTTCCAGGGTTAATCGCCACGTCCGTTTGAATGAACGGCAAATAATCACCTGTATCGCGTTGCTTAGCGCTGACGATGCCGGCGGTTACGGTGTTCTCTAACCCGAAGGGCGAGCCAATTGCCATGACCCACTCGCCTACACGCAGTCGGCTCACGTCGCCGACTTTGACAGCAGGTAATCCAGAGGCCTCGATTTTGACCAAGGCAACATCCGTTCGCTTGTCCGCACCGATGATTTTGGCCTTGAACTCGCGCTTGTCGGTTAACGTCACCAGCACTTCATCGGCGCCATCGACCACATGTGCGTTGGTCATGATGAGTCCATCAGTCGTCAAAATGAACCCCGAACCTACGCCGCGTGGTTGCTCCTCGTCTTGCTGAGGTCGGTTCTGCCGTGGCGCTTGGCGCGGTACATTGGGCGTCGGTAATCCAAAGCGCTTGAAAAACTCCAGCATTTCTTCTTCACCCGAATTACCGGTTTGTGATTTAGCCACTACCTTTTCCAAGGTGCGAATATTGACGACAGATGGCCCAACCTGATCCACTAAATCGGTGAAATCCGGCAGTGCCCGCGCTTGGGCCTGCACTGTAGTGGGAACTACTGCAATCACCATGGTGCCAGACATTACCAGCGCTACCAACAGTGCACGCACTGGCTTCATCGTTGTTAAATTCATTGTGCTTACCAGTTAGTCAAAAAATACGCAGAGACGCATGTCATTTTTTACGCGTCAGCCCGTGTAAAAACAGATTTAACGTTGCAGCAGGAACTTCGCCGACAGCGGTAATCCACCAGCTATCAATTTGTCGCGTAAGTGTTCGCGTAGCGCCAGCGAGATCAACACCTACTTCACGACCATGCCTGCGGCCATCGAACGGCTCAACGAACAACGATACAGTGGCCAAACCATCTGAAAAAATCCACTGAAGCGTACCGGCCGGATTAGAGGCTGCATTACTGCCAGTTGCCAAGGGGCGCAAATAGCACCCGACTGGTTTGAACCCTGCGACCTCTTTGCGCATAGCCCAGCCCTGCGCATCGGGTGTGGTTTTTTGCAACTCTTGATGCTCAACACGGTAGCCCTCCGTGGCTTGCATCATGTGGGTTAACTTCGCCATACTCACAGGAGCGTCCAGCTGCAGCTCTGAAAATGCAGACTGCTCTATAACGCGTCCGTCTGCGCCCAAAGTTTGCAGTTGAACCACGAGCCCCGTTTTACGCTCGCTCCAAACGCGGTACCCATAACGCAGTGGGTCATTGGGCAGCAATTGCACTACATCGGTATCAACACCCACCACCCGCTCACTGCCCATTGCTTTGAGCTGATAGAAATCACCAATATTGGTGTCACTTGCCTTCAATAGATTCGGAAACAGACCTAAAGAGTCTCGCGTCTCGGTGAAAGCGACCTTGGACTCAGGGAAAAAAGTAATAACTTGGTCGTTACGCCTAAACGTGCTGCGTGGTGGGCCACTCAAAGGCTCTACCCTCTCCAATTGCTGAGTACCGTCGCAGATATGCCAAATTTTGGCAGTGGCGGTTTTGGCCCCCGCAGAAACGACAAATGTACCCGTGTACGCACGCTGCCGCGATGCCCCGTGGGCACGTATCAGCCAGGCATTAATCGCGCTGTCGCCAGCCACAGGCTCTGCGCTCGCCGCACTAACATGCACCAGCATCGACATAATGATGCAAACTGCAAGCAATAAACTTCGACTGCGCATCAGCGTTGTGGTCTTTCGAAAGTGGCGTTACGCAAAAAACCCGATGGCATTTGAAATGCCGAATGCCCGCCGAGCTGCTGGTGGGCCACCATCAAGGCGTCGAGCTCAGGATTGCGCACCATCACCGTTTGGTCTTCGGTTGGTGCCACCTGAGCGACGGATGTCATCACTACTAATGGATTTTCAATTTTTGCCAACAGCGAAGCCCCATCCGCTTGCAACTGCCATACACCAGCGACCACCATCGAAATCAATACTGAAAATGAAACACCGGCAAACCACTTCCAGCGCACGGAGGCATCGTTGGCACTTACTTGGTTGGGTAACGAAGGAGTTGCCATCAAAATAGGCTTGCGTATTTGCTTGGGCTCGAGTGCCAGCTTGGCTTCCAAGCGCCCCAAAAAAGTCAGCTCGTTTGCCGCCGGTGCGAGACCATCGCTGCGCATCACATCGCCAATCACATGATAGACGTGCCACGATTGCATAGATTGCACATCGAAGGCTACGTCCGCCATAGCATGCGCAAAGTCTTGACTGAGCAGTTCACCGTCAGCCAACGCTGAAATGCGCTCATGCTCCAAAGAATTGAGGCTATTCATAGTGTTTTCCGTTATCACCGTCTATCGTTACCAGCGTTTACCCGTTTGCTTTTCCAGCAGTGGCTTGATCTTGACTGAAATGGCTTCGCGGGCCCGAAAAATTCGAGACCGTACGGTACCAATCGGACAATCCATGGCCGCAGCGATTTCGTCATAACTTAAACCCTCAATTTCCCGCAAGGTGATGGCCTGTTTTAAATCGTCGGGCAACGCGTCTACCGCGTCGTTCACCACTGCAGCAATTTCCTTGGCTGCAAAGGCAGATTCTGGTGTTTCGTCAGTGGTTAGTTCGTTTTTTCTCCAGGAAGTTTCATCTTCGTCGTCAGTGGCGAAAAAGCTTTCTGAAACCGTGGGGTTGCGCTTCAAATCCAGGAGCGCTTTTTTTGCTGTATTCACCGCAATGCGATAGAGCCAAGTGTAGAACTGCGCATCACCACGGAACAAATGTAATGCACGGTAGGCACGAATGAATGTTTCCTGCGCAATGTCTTCCACCAGATCAACATCCCGCACCATTCGGCCAATCAAACGCTGGATGCGCCGCTGGTATTTGAGTACCAGCAAACCGAACGCTTTTTTATCCCCTGCATTGGCGCGCTCCACCAACAGCGCATCAGCGTCTTGGGAGTGTGGTGTGGGCAGTGCACTCATGAGCGTGCCACCGTACCCACCAAAGCGCGGCGTAGTGCCAGCCATTGACGATTTCGGCCATGTGCTTCCAACCAGAGCCAATGCACCCCCCAACTACCAGCGCGCAACTCCACCAAAATTAGACTCTGAAAATCCAGCACGATATGAAGCCGTTGGACAGGCACGTCGCCAAAACCACTCCAAAACCACTGTTGACCATCCCACCGCAAGAGGCCACGCTCGGTGCAGAACCAGTCTTTGACAGCCCACGCCAAGGAGAAGACGAGCAGCCCCAACACGGTGCTTTTGAGTGAAATATCAACGCTTGATTGCCAAAATTCAACACACGCCGCCGCCGCGACTAGCGATATCACAACGATGCAGATCAAATGCCAGCGAGACCGCTGCACGCCGTGACTAGCCGCGGGTGGCTGGTGCATGGGGACACTGCACCAGAATGTCGTGCATTAAATGCGCTTAAAAACCAGGGTTCCGTTGGTTCCACCAAAACCGAAGTTGTTTTTGATAGCCACATCAATACGCATATCGCGTGCGGTGTTGGCGCAGTAATCCAAATCGCACTCAGGGTCTTGGCTAAAAATATTGATAGTAGGGGGGCTCTTCTGATGGTACAAGGCCAAAACAGTAAATACCGACTCCAAACCTCCCGCGCCGCCCAACAAATGCCCTGTCATGGACTTGGTGGAATTGACCACCAAATTTTTGGCGTGATCGCCCAATGCCGCCTTGATTGCGTTCGTCTCGTTCAAATCACCCAGGGGTGTTGATGTGCCATGGGCGTTCAGGTACTGAACCTCATCGGCATTGATCCCTGCGTTACGCATGGCGTTGACCATGGCACGACGAGGGCCGTCCATATTCGGCGCAGTCATATGGCCTGCATCAGCGCTCATGCCGAAACCGCTGAGCTCTGCATAAATACGCGCGCCAC
>JBEANP010000261.1:0-3952 GCA_041165385.1 Pseudomonadota bacterium
TGGTGATCTTCTTGGTGTTTTCCACCGACTTGATCTTGGTGCGTAATTCCTTACCTGCTGCCATCAGAGGCTCCTTGTGATCAGGTGGAAATCAAGCAAAAGATTTTTTGAACGCAGCAACGGCGGCAGTCAATTCAGCTTCTGCATCTTTGTCCAAAGCCTTGGTGTCTTCCACCTTGGCCATCAGCGCCGCGTGTTTGTCTTTGAGATAAGACAGCAGGCCGGACTCGAACGCCAAAATCTTTTTGACCTCAATGTCGTCCATAAAACCCTTGTTTACGGCGAACAACGATGCGCTCATCATGCTGATCGACATAGGGCTGTACTGTTTCTGCTTGAGCAGTTCAGTTACGCGCGCACCACGGTCGAGCTGCTTGCGGGTTGCTTCGTCCAGGTCAGATGCGAACTGGGCAAAAGCCGCCAATTCACGGTACTGCGCCAAATCGTTACGAATGCCGCCGGACTGACCCTTTACCACTTTGGTCTGGGCTGCAGAACCTACGCGGGACACGGAAATACCAGCGTTAATAGCAGGGCGTACGCCAGCGTTGAACAGCGATGTTTCCAAGAATATCTGGCCGTCAGTAATCGAAATCACGTTGGTTGGCACGAAGGCCGACACGTCACCCGCCTGAGTTTCGATAATTGGCAGTGCAGTCAAAGAACCGGTCTGGCCCTTCACTTCACCTTTGGTGAAAGCCTCTACGTACTCAGCGTTCACGCGAGCTGCACGCTCCAACAAACGACTGTGGAGATAAAACACGTCACCGGGGTAGGCTTCGCGGCCTGGTGGGCGACGCAACAGCAACGACACTTGACGGTAAGCAACAGCTTGTTTGGATAAGTCGTCATACACGATCAAGGCGTCTTGGCCGCGATCACGGAAGTATTCGCCCATGGTGCAACCGGAGTAGGCTGACACGTACTGCATCGCAGCCGATTCAGAGGCAGAAGCAGCCACAACAATGGTGTACTCCATCGCGCCAGCTTGTTCCAACGCACGCACTACGTTCTTAATAGAGGAGGCTTTTTGGCCAATCGCGACATAAACGCAGGTCATGTTCTGACCCTTTTGGTTGATGATCGCATCAATGGCTACGGCAGTCTTGCCGGTTTGACGGTCACCAATGATCAACTCACGTTGACCACGGCCAATTGGCACCATAGAGTCAATGGACTTCAAACCTGTTTGCATAGGCTGATCCACGGACTTACGTGCAATAACGCCGGGCGCAACCTTTTCAATCACGTCAGTCATCTTGGCGTTGATCGGGCCTTTGCCGTCTATGGGCTGACCCAAAGCGTTGACCACGCGGCCGATTAGCTCAGGGCCCACTGGCACTTCCAAAATGCGACCGGTACATTTAACGGTGTCGCCTTCAGAAATGTGCTCGTACTCACCCAAAATCACTGAGCCGACCGAGTCGCGCTCCAAGTTCAAGGCTAGGCCATAAGTAGGCAATCCATCGCTACCAGCGGGGAACTCCAACATTTCGCCTTGCATCACATCGGACAGGCCGTGGATTCGAACGATACCGTCAGTTACCGAAATTACGGTACCTTGATTGCGGACGTCTGCGCTAGCGGACATGCCTTCAATACGGCTCTTAATCAGTTCAGAAATTTCTGCGGGATTGAGTTGCATTACTCTTTCCTTCTTTCTTTGGTTTGGGACTCATAACGATGGCAATGCCTTACGCTATGAGAGCCGCTTTCATTTGTTCCAGACGTGCCTTGACAGATGTATCAAGAACTTCGTCCCCCACCACCACACGAATGCCACCGATGAGATCGGGCTGCAGTGCAACTTTCACATTCAGTTTGCGGCCAAAACGCTTTTCCAACGTTATGGCAACTTCAGCAAGCGCTTCCTCATCGATAGGGAAAGCGCTGTGCACAACAGCATCAGAAGAACCGCTTTTGGCATTTTTAAGTGCCCGAAATTGCAGAGCAATTTCAGGCAACGCGCTGAGACGACCATTCTCAATAATCACTTGCAAAAAATTCTTTGCCTGATCATTGCATGCGGCATTTGCAATACTGACAACTAAGTCGAATACCTGAGCAGGTGTAACTTTGGGGTTGTCAGCAAACTGCAGCAACTGGACATTTCCAGCAACGGCGGCTAGCTCATCGAGCCAGACTGACGCAGCGGACAGATCTTGCGCAGATGCTTTAAAAAATGCATCCGCGTAAGGTCGCGCAATAGTGGCGAGTTCAGCCATGTCGTCCTCTTACAGCTCAGTTTTCAAACGGCCCAGCAGGTCCGCATGAACGCCAGCATTGACTTCTTTGCGAAGAATTTGCTCAGCACCTTTGATAGCCAACGCTGCGACTTGCTCACGCAAGGTTTCACGGGCTTTCACAGTTTGCTGATCTGCTTCAACCTTAGCGGCTGCAATGATTTTGCTGCCTTCTTCGGTCGCTTTGGACTTGGCTTCTTCCACAATAGCCTGTGCGCGACGCTCTGCATCTGCCAGACGGGCAGCGGTCTCATTGCGGGACTTACTCAACTCTTCCTCAACGCGCTTGTTTGCTACGGAGAGTTCAGACTTGGCTTTGTCAGCGGCAGCGAGGCCATCTGCGATTTTCTGTGCGCGCTCGTCCAGCACTTTCGTGATCGGGGGCCACACGAATTTCATCGTGAACCACACCAAGATCGCAAAAACGATGGCCTGCAGGAACAGGGTTGCGTTAATGTTCACGGTTTGATTCCTTCTCTAACGTGAAGGGCCGTTGATTACTTCAGAACGAAGGGGTTAGCGAATGCGAACAGCAGAGCAATAGCAACACCGATCAAAAACGCAGCGTCGATCAAACCAGCCAAAATGAACATTTTGGTTTGCAGTTCGTTCATCAACTCTGGCTGACGTGCAGAAGATTCAAGAAACTTGCCACCCATCAGCGCAATGCCGATGGAAGCACCAATCGCACCCAAACCAACGATGATGCCGCAAGCCAATGCCACGAGGCCGAGAATGTTTTCCATGAGAAGCTCCTAAAAGATAGTGGAAAAAGAAAAAAGAAAACCAGGAGAAACAATTACATCAATGTGCGTCGTGCGCTTGACCGGTGTAGATCAGCGTCAACATCATAAAGATGAAGGCTTGCAGGGTGATTACCAAAATGTGGAACAAGGTCCACACTGTTCCGGCGATGACATGACCAATGGCCAGGCCAACGCCTGTTGCGGACAGTGCCCAACCGCCACCCATGAGGGCAATCAGCATAAACACCAGCTCACCTGCAAACATATTGCCAAACAACCGCATGCCATGCGACACGGTCTTAGCAAGATACTCAATCATCTGCATCAAGAAATTAATAGGGTACAGCGCCCAGTGATCTCCAAACGGAGCGGCAATCAACTCATGCGCCCAACCACCCAAACCCTTGATCTTGATGTTGTAAACAACACATATAAACAACACGGAACACGATAATCCTAAGGTTGTGGAAAGGTCAGCGGTAGGTACTACGCGCATGTAATCCTTGAATCCCAGAGAAGGGCCAGCGGAATGCCAAAACTGTGGAATCAAGTCCACAGGCAACATATCCATAGCATTCATCAAGAAAATCCAAACAAACACGGTTAGTGCCAATGGAGAAATCAACTTGCGGCTTTTGGCATTGTGAATCACGCCCTTGGCTTGGTTCTCCACCATCTCGGACAAAATTTCTACTGCCGCTTGAAAACGCCCAGGCACACCAGCAGTCGCTTTGCGCGCGGCATTCCACAACACAAAACAACCTATCACACCCAAAATCACCGAAAACAAGACTGAATCAAAATTAAACAGACTGAAATCAACGATGTTGGTTTGCTTCACGTTTTGAAAGGAAAAATCCTTTTGCAGGTGTTGCAAGTGATGCTGGATGTATTCACCAGCGGAAGGAGCATGCGTTCCAGTGTTTTCTACAGACATAGTTCACCAAATATCAATTCAAACCA
>JBEANP010000262.1:0-3944 GCA_041165385.1 Pseudomonadota bacterium
GGGTAAGCCCTACCAAAACCTGACATTCTGTTATCACAATCCACTATGTACATCGTTCCTATTGCTTGGCTCTATGTTGCCGTCATGATGAGTGTGGCAGAGGCTACCAACACCAACGGCACCGTGATGGGCGCACTATTCACTTTTTTGCTGTACGGAGCAATGCCCGTAGGGCTGGTGTTGTATTTCATGGGTTCGCCATCGCGCAAACGGGCCAACAAGGCCCGCGAAGCCGCAGAGCAGAGCCTAGTTCAGCCAGATGCAGGCAGCTTGCCGCCCACTGACCCGGTCGCGCCGGTAAGAAAAGAATTTTGACGCATTGCCCACCGTACACCACTGCGAGCTGCTGTCGTTGCCGTGAACGCCCGTGACCCCCAGCGAAGCCAAGCGCTGGCGCGCCAATGCGGGCAAGTTGGCCCGCCATTTCCCGGGCGCGGCACGCGTGAAACAGTCTGCAGCTTGGGGTATGGATTCAACAAACGCGGCACGCACCTCGTCGCCCACTTCAAACGCAGTGGGCCCGATACATGGTCCCAGCCATGCTATTACTTTGGTAGCTGCTTGCCCAGACTCCACTGGGGCTAGCGGCCAAAACCGTTCATTAAATCGCATCAACATCTGCTCCAAAACACCCACACCACCCGACCCAGCCAACCCGCGCCAACCAGCGTGTACCGCCGCCACCATTCGACCTTGGGTGTCGCACAGCAGCACAGGCAAGCAGTCGGCCACCATCACCGTGCAAGCCAAGCCTCTGCATTGCGTAAAAGCGCCATCGGCTTGCGGTGTGACTGGCGTGCCAGATGCAGTGAGCGTGGTGACTGCGCTGGGCACGAGCTCCAGCATGGTCTGGCCGTGCACCTGGTCCATAAACACGGCCTTAGTAGCCAAGGTGCTTTGCAAAAAAGCTCGGTTGGCTTGCACATGGGCGGGCACATCGCCCACATGAGTGCCAAGGTTGCAGCTGTCCCATGGTGCGCCCGACACCCCACCCGCGCGGGTGGTGCACACCGCATGCACATTTGCGGGTGCGGGCCAATTTGGCACCAACCAGTCAGAGGGAAACGGACTCAGAGAATGCATAGTCACAATGGCGCTGGTGGCCGGTAATTGTTATAAAGATTGATTTGCACGAGGATAAACTGAACGCAGTTCTTCAAACACACAGTTACCGCACGTCTACCGCACAATCGGCAATCCAGTAACCCACCGCCATGATTCTTGAACTTGCCGACATTCGGATCCACCCCGGCCAAAACGCCGTTTTTAAAGAAGCCATCCCACGCGGCCTGCGCTATGTAATCAGCCACACCAACGAGTAACCCCCGCCATGCCATTTGTTGTCCCTGCCCCAGCCACTATCTCCCTACCCATTATTGGCACTGCCGACCGATTCCCAGTCCGGCGCATTTACTGCGTGGGTCGCAATTACGAAGAGCACGCCAAAGAAATGGGTTTCACCGGCCGCGAAGCCCCCTTCTTCTTTTTAAAACCTGCAGACGCCATTGTGGTTGTAGACGCCGGCAAAACCGCCACCATGCCCTACCCCACACTCACCAGCAATTTGCACCATGAAATTGAGCTGGTGGTGGCCATTGGCGTGGGCGGCAAAAACATTACTGCAGCCGATGCGGTCAAGCACATTTACGGCTACGCCGTGGGCCTGGACATGACCCGCCGTGACCTGCAAAACGAGATGAAAAAACTGGGCCGTCCCTGGTGCATAGGCAAGGGTTTTGACCACTCTGCGCCCACCGGACCCATCACTCCCGCAGCCGAGGTGCCCGGCATCAACACCGCCGCCATTGCCCTGCAAGTTAACAGCCAAGACCGCCAGCGCAGCACCATTGCCAAGCTGATCTGGAATATTGCCGAAACCATTGAGCACCTGTCCACCGCATGGGAACTGAAACCCGGCGACCTGATTTTTACCGGCACCCCCGAAGGCGTGGGCGCCGTAGTTCGGGGCGACACGCTGCTGGGTAGCGTGCAAGGCTTGCAGTCCATTTCTGTGCACATTGCATAACCCGAAGGCACCCACACCATGATGCGCCCCCCCATCAAACACTGCAAAGAATGCGGCGTAGCCGTGGTGTACCGCGTGCCCGATGACGGCGACACCAAAAAGCGCGCCGTCTGCCCCACCTGCCGCACCATCCACTACGAAAACCCGCTTAACGTGGTAGGCACAGTGCCGGTATGGGGCGATAAGGTGCTGCTGTGCAAGCGCAATATCGAACCGCGCTGGGGAAAGTGGACCCTGCCCGCAGGTTTTATGGAGCTGAACGAGACCACCGCCGAAGGTGCCGCCCGCGAGACTGTTGAGGAAGCCGGTGCGCAGTTCGCGCTGCAAGCGTTGTTCACGCTAATCAACGTGCCGCGCGTGGGCCAGGTGCATCTGTTTTATCGCGCCCAGCTCACCAGCGACCAGTTTGACCCTGGCCACGAAACCATTGAAGCCCGGCTGTTTGCCGAGGATGAAATCCCCTGGGACGAAATTGCCTTTCGCACCGTGCGCGAGACGCTGGAGCGCTTTTTTGCCGACCGCAAAGCGGGGCACTTGGGCTTTCACGTCATTGATATTGCCTAACCCCCATGCTGCCTTGCTTTGTGATGTTGGACCTGGAAACAACCGGGGGCAACGCGGTGCACGACCGCATTACCGAAATTGCCGCCGTACGGGTTGAAAACGGCGTAGAGACTGTCCGCTGGAGCACCCTGGTGAACCCCGGCGTGCGCATACCGCCTTTTATTCAAAGCCTGACCGGCATCACAGATGTCATGGTGGAAGACGCGCCAACCTTCGCGAAAGTGGCCCCCAAGCTGCTGGAGCTGCTGGACGGCGCAGTGTTTGTGGCCCATAACGTGCGCTTTGACCACGGCTTTGTGCTTAATGAATTGGCCCGCATGGACATTGCGCTCAAGGTCAAAACCCTGTGCACCGTGCGCCTGTCGCGCAAGCTATACCCGCAGCACAAGGGCCACGGGCTGGATGCCATCATGCGCCGCCACGGACTGACCACCGAGGTTCGCCACCGAGCCATGGGCGACGTGGACATGGTGCTGCAGTGGCTGGGTTGTGCGGCCGTTGAATTGGGGCCTGATGCCGTGCGCCGTGAGGCTACCGCCCTGCTACAAGGCAGCGCCAGCGTGCCCCCACAACTGGAAACCACAATTAGCGACATCCCCAACACACCGGGCGTGTACCTTTTTTATGGCGAATCACCGCTGCCGCTGTATGTGGGAAAAAGCATCAACATCCGCACCCGGGTGATGTCGCACTTTCAGTCTGCCGCCAAGGTAGCGCGTGAGATGCGCATCCTGACCGAAATACGCCGTGTGGAATGGCGCGAGACGGCGGGCGAGCTGGGTGCGCTGCTGCTGGAGTCGCGCCTGATCAAAGAGCTGCAACCCGTCTACAACCGCCAGCTCCGCAAAGAACAAGCCCTGACCGCCTGGCGACTGGCACCCGACATAACCCAGCGCCCGCTGCTGACTTTGGTGCGGCTGGATGAAGTGGACTTAAGTGATCTGGACCAGTTGTACGGCATTTACCGCTCTAAACGCCAGGCCATGGATGCGCTGCGCCTGCTGACCGACACGCACCGGCTGTGCCCGCAGGCTGTGGGGCTGGAGTCCAGCAAGGGCGCGTGTTTTGCCCACCAGATACACCGCTGCAAAGGCGTATGCGCAGGCCACGAGGCCCCCGCTCTGCACCATGTGCGCCTAAAACTGGCCCTACTGCAGCACCGCCTGCACGCCTGGCCGCACAAGGGGCAAGTGCATCTGCGCGAATACAACGCTGCCACCGAGCGCACCGACATCCATGTGTTTGACCACTGGTGCCACGTAGCCACCGTACACGACGAGGCCGAGCTGGCCGAATGCGCCCAAACCCGCAAGGCCCTGGCCTTTGACGTAGACACCTACCGGCTGCTGGTCAA
>JBEANP010000263.1:0-3939 GCA_041165385.1 Pseudomonadota bacterium
TGTGAGAGTCCACGCCCGTTTTCCTGATTTTTCGGATCAACGCTGTGGCAGTTTTTTCTGTCAGAAGCGTTTTGCTGGTGCCTCCAGAAGCTATGGTGAGAAACAGTGTGAGCAGTGTGCTGTCATTGTTGCGGCCTTCTGTTGCTTTGTCCCAAGCCGCTGATGTGGTGCGCTCAAAGTGGTCCACCTCTGCCAGCGCGTCTTCCTGCCAAAAGTAGCGCCCCATAAAAGCAGGGGTCTGGTCAAACAGTTTTCGCAACGGCAACTCACTGGCCGCTATTCTCGGCAGATCCGCTAAAACACTGGTACGGGCATGGGTGATAGCGTCACGCAGGTTGGGGGGGATACCCTTGGGCATGGGTACCAACGTTTCTGGTGAAGTCGTACCCAGCTTTTTTAGCGTTGCCGAGACAAGTTTGGAAAATCCCACCCAGTCTGGCATCTCTGTATTTTTTCGCGCAAGTACCAGCAATGCGGTTCGAATGATGGCCTCGGCATCCACATGCGCGTCTTGCAAGGCATCTTCGTCAAAGTCCAACTGTTGCGCCATCCAGAGCGCAGCATCCACCATCGTTGCGACTTGGCTGCGTTTAGCAAATTCCGACTGGTATTCCGGCAATGATTTGAGCGCCCATTTGGACAGCACTGGAATATGGTCGTCTTGAAAACCGCTGGCTTCGTGCATGCCAAAGTGGCTGTTTTGCGGCATGGCAATCATGGCTTTGAGCATGTCCGAACCTGCCTTGGAGCGTGACAGCAACGAGTTGTCACGCAGCAGCTCAGCGGCTTTGCGCAGATCCCCCTGAGTGGTGCTTTCCAAATGCAAACTCACCAAATTGACCATGCGGTCTTTAGCCCGTTCCAGTTCCGGGCGCAAAAATTCGGTGCCAAAGTAGCGGGCAATCTGCACCATGCCCTTGGGCGCCTCCAAGCACATGGCGTCCAGCTTGGCTTGGTTGATCAGGCCGTGTTGCACGCCATAGGCCAGTGCTTTTTCGAAAAAAGGCCGCGCATCAAAAAGCGAAATGGATTGTGCGGCCCCAGTCGTTGCGTTGTCCACGGGGTTCAAATTGCAGATTCCTCGTCATTTTCCAACGCTGCCGGTGTGGCTTTACCACGATCGGTGTCACCGGTTTCCACTTTACCGTCGTCTTCTTCGGCTTCTTCTTCGTCGTCCATGCCCATGTCATGGGCTCGGGCTTTGGCGCGCAGCACTAGCAGCGTTTCAATAAACAGGTCGGGGCACTGGTAGCGCATTAGGTAGGCCAATTCCATCCAGTCTTGGTCGGCTACTTCTTCATGCTCCAGGCGGGCGCTAGCGTATGCCTGAGAATACAGCGCAGTTTCAGACATCACTTCGCCGTCTTCTTCTGATGCGTCAAACGTGCCTGTTCGCGCAAAAGTTTCCATGCGGCCCCACTTGTCAGAAAAGTAATCGGCCAGAGCCTCACTGCCGCCTTCCAGGTCGCCAATTGCAGTTAAAAACTCTACCGGATCTGCACCATCTCGAAAAATGATGGAGTTCACCATGCCACGCAAATGGGTGCGGGTCAGGTCTTTGTATTGCTTCTCGATGACCACGGCGCGTGCAAATTGGTCAGGGGTGACCAGCAGGTTAACCACCGACTCTTTGGAGTTGTCGTACTCGCGGATCACGGCCAATATGTCTTTTGCGGGCAACTGGTCCAGCACAACCATGAGCGCGCCATCACCCTCGGTGTCCGCCAGTTCGACCAGCGCCGCCTCTGCGCCCACGATGTCGCCCGATGCAATCAGGCTCTGGGTTTTTTCAATCAGTGCTAAGTGGTTCATGGTGTGATCTTGTAAGTTCAAGCGTCTTTGCGATCAAAGCCTTGCTCCACCATCCAGTCAGCGCCGGCTTCTTCGCGTTGTTTCGCGTCCCGCGCGTCGTCAGAATCCACGGGGTCTCGGCGGTCATCGCCGTCGTGGTCTCCCTCGCGTTCCCCGTATTCCTCATCGTTTTCGTCGTCATCATTTTCGCTAGCACGTGCCATGCTTGCGTCAGGGCGGTGGTACATGTATTCCAGCCCAGCGGCAATGACCAAAAAGTGGCTGCCAGCGGGTTGAGCCAGCACCAGCTCCGATAGCTCTTTGGCCCACGGCATCAGCTCCACGCTGTCGGTCAACGCGTCCCATTCGGGCAATTCGTCGCTGTCCTGGCTCAGTATGTGGTCCATGACCGACGGACGTGTGAACTTGAAAGCCTGGTGAAACGCAACGGCCACCATTTCGGGGGCACTTTCCATCATGTTGATCAGGAAGTCCATTTCCTTGCGGCGTTGAACCAGGCGCTGGCGCAGGATGTCTTTGCCGTCCGAGTCGAACGTCATGTCGTCCATTTCGGATTGGTATGAGGAGCGCAGATCGCGGAAGAAAGGAGTGATGTTCATGCGGTGCCCACGTTAAAGAATAGTTTTGAAATAGCTGCCCCAAATATCGCGGGCGGTCTGGAGCGGGTCATCCAGCAAGTTGCGACGGCGGTTATCGTCGTAGGCCTGTCGCTTGGTGTCATCAGACAGCACTTCGTAGGCTTGCTGAATGGCCCTGAATCGCTCTGCAGCATCTGCGGCATCGCTGCGGTCAGGGTGGTGCTGCGCGGCCTTTTGCCGGAAGGCCTTTTTGATATCGGCAAGCTTGGCATCGCTGTGCAAGCCTAGGGTGGTGTAGTGGTCAGACATATCGGGAGTTAATTCCGATCAGCACCGGAGCAATTGTTGTAATCAGCATTTTCGCAGACTCCGACAGCCACCGCGAGTGGCGCTGTCGGTAAGCAACGCAATAGCCGTCGGCACGAAACTGCAGCGGCCAACTACAGCATGTGGTCTTGTGCTGCGCTAGTCTGTGGTTTAGCCCACCGATGTAACGGGCCCTGTCGGGTTCACCATGACCAATTTGCCCTTCACGCCACGCGAACCCATGTGGGCATAGGCCGCTTTCAGGTCGACCATGGGCATGGTGCTGTCTATAACGGGCTTAATTTTGCCTTGGCCATACCACTGTGCGAGCTCCATCATCATGGCGCCGTTGGCTTTCGGCTCACGCTTGGCAAAGTCCCCCCAGAACACGCCGACGATGGAGGCGCCCTTGAGGAGTGCCAGATTGAATGGCAACGCGGGAATGGGGCCGGATGCAAACCCCACCACCAGGTAGCGCCCGCGCCAGGCGATGGAGCGGAAGGCAGGTTCGGCAAAGTCACCACCCACGGGGTCATAAATCACGTCGGGGCCCTTGCCATTGGTCAGAGCTTTGACGGCCTCGCGCAGATTCTCGGTGCTGTAATTGATCGTGGCGTCGGCACCAATCGATGTGCACAGGGCGCACTTTTCCTGGGTAGACGCTGCTGCAATCACGCGCGCACCCATGGCTTTAGCAATTTGAATGGCTGCTGTGCCCACGCCGCCCGCAGCACCCAATACCAACACGGTTTCGCCTGCTTTGAGCTGTGCCCGGTCTACCAAGGCGTGATGCGAGGTGGCGTAAATCATGATGAAGGCGGCTGCGTCAACCATCGGAAATCCTGGGGGCAGTGGCATGCACAGCGCCGCAGGTGCCACGGTATGCGTACCAAAGCCGCCGGTGCCGCTCAGGCAAGCCACTGCCTGGCCGACCTGGATGTGTTTCACACCTTCGCCAACCGCCTGCACGATGCCTGCGTACTCCGAGCCGGGTACGAAGGGCAGGGGTGGTTTCATCTGGTATTTGTTTTGCACTATCAAAATGTCGGGAAAGTTCAGGCTGGCCGCTTTGATCTCGATAAGAACCTCGCCCGCCTTGGGTTGAGGTGTGGGCAGCTCTTTCCAGGTTAGCGCGGCGATACCAACGGGGTTTTCACAAAGCCAAGCGTGCATGAGATGTCTCCAAATTTGATGCGCCGATGCGCTCGTCCATCATAGGGGGTCCGTGCATGGCCGGGAGGGT
>JBEANP010000264.1:0-3907 GCA_041165385.1 Pseudomonadota bacterium
AGAAGCGTCGCACGCTGTTAGAAGTTGCCACCCTCATGGGCATTGCCCCTGCACAGTGCATTGCCATGGGCGATGGTGCCAACGACTTGCCCATGATGGGGGTTGCGGGCCTGTCGGTGGCCTACCACGCCAAACCTGCTGTCCGGGAGAAGGCCCATGTGGCCATTAACAGCGGCGGACTTGATCGCTTGCTGGAGGTGCTGCAAGCCTGACGCCCTACTTTAGCCGCGCTAAAACCGAAGTTCCCGACTGAACCGCGAACTGGGCCAAGGTTTCGACCCCGGAGTCAGACTGCGTGACGTCGCTCACAGCCCGCAATGTAGTCAGCAATTGGTGGGGGCTGAACTCTGCCACGCCATAGCCACGGCGTTCGCGGTCGGCAAATACAAAATGCGGGTTTTTAGCAAGCACCTGGGGCAGCCGATCATTGCTGCCACCATGCGATGTGATGCTGGTGCCGCAAAATTCGACGCCAATAGACTCACTTTCTGGGTTTGAATAATTGGCCTTAATGTGCCCTACCCAGTTGGCGTGCACATCGCCCCCCAATATCACCGGGTTTGCCACGTGGTGCTGTTGCAAACCCCACGTCAACCGCGAGCGGGCGGCGGCATAACCATCCCAGCCATCGTTGCCGAATGACTGACCGGAGCCGGACTTGAAATCGCGCTGACCAAACACGGTTTGCTGACCAAGCACATTCCATTGCGCTTTGCTGCTGGCAAACGACTGGTCTAACCAAACCTCTTGCGCAGCTCCTAACAAGGTGCGCTGTGGGTCGTTCCAAGTGGCACATTTTTCTGGGTTCACCGTGCTGGAGCCCAACGCGTCACCCTTGGTACAAACCTGCTGATCACGGTATTGCCGATCGTCAAGCAAATACAGAGTGGCCAAATTGCCGTAAAACACACGGTCGTAAACGCGCATTTCGGCCCCCTGCGCCAACCCCTTGAGCGCCCGCGTAAGCACGTTGGAGCGCAGTGGCATGTGCTCGTAATAGGCTTGGTAAGCGGCAGCACGGCGTGCGGCGAAGTCACCCGGCGTTTGCCCGGCGTAGTCGTTCTGTACCTCGTGATCGTCCCAGGTCATTAACCACGGGCAGGCGGCATGCATGCGCTGCAAATCCGGATCACTTTTATACAGTGCGTAGCGCTGTCGGTAGTCATCCAGCGTAATCGCATTACCCCCTGGCACTTTGCGCACACCTTTGTTGCTGCCGCGGTATTCATAGATGTAGTCGCCCAAAAACATCACTACGTCCAGGTCTTCGGCCAGCATGTGACGGTAAGCGCTGTAGTAACCGTGCTCCCAGTGTTGGCACGACGCATAGGCCAACTTCAGCCGCTGTACTACCGCGCCGGGTGCAGGGAAAGTGCGTGTACGCCCCACCGGACTTGTGGCAGAGCCCACTTTAAAGCGATAAAAATACCAGCGATCGGGCTCCAAACCCGATAGCTCTACGTGCACGCTGTGCGCCAATGCTGCATGGGCGGTGGCTTGCCCGCTGCGGGCCAAGCGCTTGAACTGTTCGTCGTAGGCCACATCCCAATGCACAGTCACTTCAGGCTTTGCAATTGCATCTCCCTCTCCACCATCACCTGTTAAGCGGGTCCACAGTACCAAGCCTTCATGGGTGGGGGAGCCGCTGGCTACCCCTAAGGCAAACGGGTAATGGGTAACGTGCATCTGGCTCCACGCGCTGCATGGCAACCACAAATTGCCTGCCGCGCCAACCGAAGCAAGCAGTAATTGGCGACGGTTGGGGGCAGATTTCGACATACTTTTATGTAGCCTGTGCCGCTGCAATTTGCCGCAAGGCTCGTTCAAACACCTCGGGGGGTTGCCCGCCAGATATTAAATGCCGGTCGTTGATGATGACTGCGGGCACCGAGTGAATACCTTGGCTGGTATAAAAGTGCTCTTGCTCCCGCACCTCAGCCGCGTATTCGTTGCTTTCTAAAATGGCTTTGGCGCGGGCTACGTCTAGCCCCACTTCGCCGACAACCCGCAACAGCAGAGCGTGGTCGCTAGGGTTTTCTCCGTTGGTGAAATAGGCTGCGAGCAGCGCTTGCTTTAATGCCATTTGGGAGGTTGTCTGCAGATGGGCCCAATGCAACAAACGGTGTGCATCAAAGGTGTTGTAAATCCGGCTGCGCTTGTCCAGATTAAAAGTAAAACCCAGTTCCGCACCTCGGCTGCGAATGTTCTCGCGAGCAGCAGCGGCTTGCTCGGGGGTTGAGCCATATTTCTTGGCTAAATGCTCGGTGGTGTCCTCGCCCTCAGCAACCATGTGCGGGTTAAGCTCAAATGGCTGAAAAGTCAGCTCGGCTTGCACAACGCCGTCTAGGCGTTTTAGCGCAGTTTGCAACGATGCCAAGCCCACAGCGCACCAAGGGCACGACACATCGGACACAAAATCAATTTTCATTTCAGTTTCCTTCATCGAATCTATTTTCCACCAAGCCGCTTGGAGCGGCGGATGTGGGCGAAGTACCCCCCCATATGGGTTACGCTACTTCCATGATTATTTTTCAAGCCCTATGCCGCTGCTAAACCCATGGACTCAATGACTACAGCCCACCCACGCCCTCGCCCTGCTTCGCTAAGTGCCTTGTTTTGGTCATTTTCGTGGCTGGCACTTCAGGGATTTGGTGGGGTGCTAGCCATTGTTCAGCGTGACTTGGTTGATAAAAAAAAATGGCTCACGCTCGAAGAATTCGTCGAAGACTGGGCTGTGGCCCAAATTCTGCCGGGTCCCAACGTAGTCAACCTCTCGCTCATGCTGGGAGACCGCTACTTCGGCACCCGGGGTGCACTGGTCGCACTGGCCGGCATGTTGTGCTTTCCGCTGCTGGTCGTGTTGGCTATTGCGGCCTTGTTTGCGGGTGTATCTGACCTACCCCAGGTGCAAGGTGCGTTGCGCGGTATGGGTGCGGTAGCAGCCGGACTTATCACCGCCACGGGGCTGAAGTTGACTCCGGCTTTGAAGTCAAACTGTATGGGAGCCCCCATCTGCCTTGCGTTTGCAGCTACTACTTTTATAGCAATTGGCATTGTGCGCATACCGCTGGCTTGGCTACTTTTGGGGCTGGGAGGAGTAGCGTGCGCGTGGGCGTACCGACAACTCGGCGTGTTGGCGGCCAATGAGGCCACACCATGAGCATCACGCTCACCCAAGCAGATTGGTGGGGCTTGCTTACCCACTTTTTATCCCTGTCTCTTTTGGCCGTGGGTGGGGCGATTACTACTGCGCCCGATATGCAGCGTTACCTGGTACAAGATCAGCACTGGCTGACCGATGCGCAATTCACGTCGTCTATTGCACTGGCACAAGCAGCCCCTGGCCCGAATGTCATGTTTGTAGCCTTGATGGGTTGGAATGTGGGGCTAAATTCTGCTGCAGGCATGGGCAGCGCAAGTGGGATAGCCCCATGGGTCATGGGACTTTTTGGGGTTTGCGTTGCCATGTTTGGCATTTTGTTACCCAGCACTACGCTGACATTTGCGGCAGCGCGCTGGGGGCATCAGAACCGAGATTTACGCGCTGTGCGTGCTTTCAAGCAAGGCATGGCGCCCATTGTGATTGCCCTGCTGGCAGCAACGGGCTGGATTTTGGCCAATCCACCAAGTACCAGCAACGGTGCCCCACTCTGGCACTTGTGGTTGGTCACCGCTGTAGCAGTGATCATCGTTTGGCGCACCCGCGTTCACCTGTTGTGGCTACTGGGTGCGGGCGGCTTGGTGGGGTGGATGGGCTGGGTTTAAATGCGTTGGCGCAAGGCTTCGTACAAGCACACGCCACTGGCCACAGAAACGTTCAGGCTTTCCACCGCGCCATGCATAGGAATGCTCACCAGTTGGTCGCAAGTTTTGGCCGTGAGTTGGCGCATGCCGTCGCCCTCTGCGC
>JBEANP010000265.1:0-3896 GCA_041165385.1 Pseudomonadota bacterium
TGGAAGAGTTGAACGGGCTGATTGACCGCTTGCGGGGCAAAGAGCAATAAATAGCGCTATTAAAATAATAGCTGCTGAGGCAGTAAATACGCCGGCTAATGCTTAAAAATGTGCTATAGAGGCATAAATAACAGCATTTTGCTGGCAAAAGGCTATTTTTGCGTCGTCTTGAACCGCCAAGACACCGCTAAAGTTAACGATTCACCCTTTTCAAGTACCTGCAAGCCGGGTTGTCCAGGCAAGTGAAAGGCGTCTATCGGGTGGCTGACGGGCTCTAGGCAAAAATGCTCGCCCGTCACTTTTCGGAAAACCAAGAGGTAGTTTGGTTTGACTGAGTGAGTGCTAACTTCCGCTAGACCTGTTGATTGCGTTAACGTTAGCTGCAAGTCTTGGTCTGGCCAAGTCACATGAGCGGTGCCGTCCCAGCCGGTAAAGCAGTTGTCAATCAGCGTTCCTGCGGCTGAAATACTGGCGTTCAAGTCCCACGTTGGTGGGAAATCGGTCGTGTGTTCTTTGGGCAAGCAATCGGGGTGGCTCAGCCACACACCGCTTACTTTTGCCTGCAGTGTGGTCTGTTCGTTGCGCGGCAGCCATGGGTGCAAACCCAAACCGTAGGGCAGGGGAGCATCGCCTAAATGGGTCACCGACAAGCTTTGATCCATGCCGCCATCGACCAGTTTGAAGGTTTGCGTGGCGCTGTAATGGTGCGGGTTACGGTTGAATTGTTGGGATGTTAAACGCATTTCTAAGCTTGTCGCGTCTGGCTGATGAGCTTGCCAAGCTTGTAAAAACCCGTCTCCATGAATGGGGTAAACCTGCCCAGCAGCGTTTGGCTGGATACTGTGATGCTGCCCGTTCGCCGAAAAACCAGCCTGGCTGATACGGTTTGACCACGGTACCAAGGGGTAAGAAGCCTGCGCTACCCGCAGCGGCTCGTCGGGGTAGTCCAAGCCGTCCCAAGGGCGAAACAAATCAAAGGGTGCACAACCGTTGCGCTCAAGCTGCCAAGCTGCAACCGAGCCGCCCAGCGTCGGTATCAAGCCCAGCTTTTGCTTGCCATTGCTTCCTTGCAGCTCAAGCCAAACAGTGGTGTGGTTTGGGGTGGCCAAAGCCATTACCAGCTAAAAATTTTGCCCGGGTTCATGATGTTATCTGGGTCAAGCGCGTGCTTGATGGTGCGCATCATGTCCACTGCGCCCAAGCCAGTCTCGGTTTTCAGGTAATCCATTTTGTGCAAGCCAATGCCGTGCTCGCCAGTGCAAGTGCCTTCCAAGCGCAGAGCGCGGGCGACGAGTTGGTCGTTCAAGGTGTCGGCGGTTTCGCGTTCTTGCGGGTTGTTAGGGTCAATCAAGTAGCCAAAGTGAAAGTTTCCATCACCCACATGACCGACCAAGAAGTAGGGCAAACCGCTGGCATCGACTTCTGCGACCGATTCCAGCAGGCAGTCCGCCAATTTGGAAATGGGCACGCAGGTGTCAGTAGAAATAGCGCGGCAGCCGGGTTTGGACTGGATGGCAGCAAAGTAAGCGTTGTGCCGCGCCGTCCACAGCTTGGTGCGGGCTTCGGGGGTCGTAGCCCAGTCAAACGAGGTGCCGCCATGCTCCGACGCGATGTCTTGCACCAGCTCAGCTTGCTCTTTCACGCCGGCAGGTGAGCCGTGGAACTCCATCAACAACATGGGCGCTTCTTCCAGCCCAAGCTTGGAATAGGCGTTGACCATGCGCACGGTGTTGATGTCAATCAGCTCCACCCGTGCAATCGGGATGCCCATTTGGATGATTTGAATCGTGGTGCGAACGGCAGCTTCAATGCTGGGGAAGGAGCAAACGGCGGCTGAAATCGCCTCTGGCAAGGGGTAGAGCCGCAGGGTGATTTCGGTCATCACGCCCAAGGTGCCTTCCGAGCCAACCATGAGTCGCGTTAAATCGTAGCCAGCAGATGACTTTTTGGCACGCGTACCCGTGCGAATCACCTCACCGCTGGCGGTGACGACTTCCAGCGCCAGCACGTTTTCGCGCATGGTGCCGTAGCGTACCGCATTGGTGCCGCTGGCGCGAGTGGCGCTCATGCCGCCTATCGAGGCGTCTGCACCTGGGTCAATCGGGAAAAACAAGCCTTCAGATTTGACGGCTTCGTTGACGGCTTTGCGCGTTACGCCGGGTTGCACGGTCACCGTCAAGTCTTCGGCGTTGACGCGCAGAACTTGGTTCATGCGGCTGACGTCGATGCTGATGCCACCTTGAATAGCAAGAAGATGACCTTCCAAAGATGAACCTACACCGAACGGAATCACGGGTGTTTTGTACTGCGCCGCGAGTTTGATGGTGGCTGCGACATCCGCAGTTGATTCAGCAAAAACGACCGCACTAGGCGGCGCAATGCTGTAAGCAGATTCGTCTTTGCCGTGGTGTTCACGCACGGCCAGCGCGGTGGAGCAGCGGTCGCCAAATTTTTCTTTGAGCGATTGAATCAGCGCATCAGGCGTGGCGCGTTGAACTACAGCGGGCAGTATGTGAGAGGCATGGGTGGGCGCGTTCATGGCGTTCCTTTTAAGACAAGATGGCCATGGTGATACGCGAGACGCAGCACATTTCGCCAGCGTCGTTGCTCATATCAATTTGCCAAACGTGGGTGGTGCGGCCAATGTGCACAGGGTAAGCGATACCAGTGACCCAGCCCCCCTTCACACCTTTGAGGTGGTTGGCGTTGATGTCTAGGCCCACGGCTTTATGGCCTTCAGGCGCGGCATACATCGCACCGCAAGAGCCCAGTGTTTCCGCTAAAACGACAGACACGCCGCCATGCAGCAAGCCGTAGGGCTGTTGCGTGCGTTTGTCCACAGGCACGCGGGCGCGGATGAAATCGTCGCCCACCTCCAAAAACTCCATGCCCAAACGGTCAACGGCTGTGTCGATGTGGGCTTTGGTGAGGATATCAACCGAGACGAGTTTTTTCCAAATATTCATAGGTAAACGTGAAGAATAGTGCAGTGACAAGAAACCACAAGTCTTAGTATAAAGATAAACATCAAGCAGCCAAAAAAAAGCCCACATTGCTGTGGGCTTGTGAATGACCGAGTTAGCTAATCTAATTGCGGCCAGGGAGACTAAATCTGAGCAGTCAACGATGTCAGCGATTAACGGCTGTAAGCTGTTTCACCGTGTGATGTGATGTCCAAGCCCTCGCGCTCTTCCTCTTCTGGAACGCGCAAGCCGATGACCAAGTCAACCAACTTGTAAGCAATCACAGAAACCACACCCGACCAAACAATGGTCACCAACACGGCTTTGAGCTGCGTCATCACTTGTGCGGAAATGCTGTAAGCATCTGGGGTCAGCATTGTTGCGGTTACCCAGTCACCCATCGCGCTTGGGCCACCCAAAGATGGTGATGCAAACACGCCTGTGAGCAAAGCACCCACGATACCGCCAACACCGTGAACGCCAAACACGTCCAAAGAGTCGTCTGCACCAATCAGCTTCTTCAAGCCGCTGACGCCCCACAGGCACAAGAAGCCTGCAACAACACCAATAATCAATGCACCGCCGATACCGACATTACCAGCCGCTGGCGTGATGGCAACCAAGCCTGCAACAGCACCAGAAGCTGCGCCCAACATAGAAGCTTTACCTTTGTGCAAGGCTTCAGCCACGCACCATGCCAACACGGCAGCCGCAGTTGCCACAAATGTGTTGATGAATGCCAAAGCTGCAAAACCGTTGGCTTCCAAAGCGGAGCCAGCATTGAAACCAAACCATCCCACCCACAGTAGCGCTGCGCCAACCATGGTCAATGTCAAGCTGTGAGGCGTCATTGATTCTTTGCCATAACCCACGCGTTTGCCAATCATGATGGCACCGACCAAACCAGCAACCGCAGCATTGATGTGAACCACC
>JBEANP010000266.1:0-3864 GCA_041165385.1 Pseudomonadota bacterium
TGCCGTGCTCATTGAAACGCTGGGTGAAGACAAAATGGCCGCCCACGCGCCGCTCAAGCGCATTGGCGACGACGAAGACCTCAAGGGCCTGTGCCTGCTCTACGCATCGGACGCGGGCAAGCACATCACCGGCCAGTGGCTTGCGGTGGATGGTGGCGTCAGCGTTGTAACCGGTGGATGACATATATGGCCCCCACGCTCCACCGCTACGCGGGTCGCTGCCCCTATCCAGGGAAGGGCCCCTGGATTTACCAGGGGGTGGGGCTAACTCGCCTTGGGGCGGCCCTGCGACGAGTTGGGCTATGAACGGCGGTTTCGGCGTTGAAATTCCGTTTGTCCACCATCTGGGCTTTGAGCTGACTGCTTTTGCAGACGGCCGGTCTGAGATTTTGTACGCGCCCAAGGCCGAGCACCTCAACTCGTTTAGCGTGACGCATGGCGGCGCGCTGATGACGCTGTTGGACGTGTCCATGGCCACAGCAGCGCGCAGCGTGTCGCCAGACATGGGTGTGGTCACCATCGAGATGAAAACCAGCTTCATGCAGCCCGCCGTCGGCGCGTTGGTCGCTAAGGGCCACCTGATGCACCGTACCGCCACCATGGCGTTCACCGAGGCCACGGTGTTTGACGCCCAAGGCAAAGCCTGCGCCCATGCCACCGGCACCTTCAAGTACGTAAAGCGCTTGGCCACCGGCAGCAAAAGTGTGAACGCACTCAACACCACTAACCGAGACAAAAACCATGCCAATTAACCGCCAAATCCACCTCGACAACCGCCCCTTGGGCGAAGCCGTGGCCAGCAACTTCAAGCTGGTGACCAGCGAAACACCTGCGCTGCAAGACGGCCAGGTGCTAGTGCGCCACCACTTCCTGAGCCTGGACCCCTACATGCGCGGCCGCATGAACGATGCCAAAAGCTACGCGCAGCCACAGGCCTTGGGCGTCACCATGCAGGGCGGCACCGTGGGCGAGGTGATGGAGTCCAAACACCCCAAACTGGCCGTGGGCGACAAAGTGGTGGGCATGGGCGGCTGGCAGGAATACAGCGTGGTGGACGCCACCCAACCTGGCGCGCTGCGCAAGGTTGACACCACCCATGTGCCGCTGAGCGCGTACCTGGGCGCAGTGGGCATGCCCGGCGTCACCGCTTGGTATGGCCTGGTCAAAATCATTGCGCCGAAAACGGGCGACACCGTCGTTGTGAGCGCTGCCACTGGCGCAGTAGGCAGTGCGTTTGCAGCCCTGGCCAAAGCGCGCGGCCGCCGCGTAGTGGGCGTTGCGGGCGGTCCGGACAAATGCAAATACGCCACCGATGAGCTGGGCTTTGACGCTTGTATTGACTACAAGCTGCACAGCAACGCCGCGTCTTTGTCGGCTGCCGTGAAAGACGCCTGCCCCAACGGCGTGGACGGCTATTTTGAAAACGTGGGCGGCATGGTGCTCGACGCGGTGCTGTCCCGCATGAACGCCTTCGGCCGCATTGCAGTGTGCGGAATGATTGCGGGCTATGACGGTGCACCACTGCCCCTGAGCTACCCCGCGCTGATATTGATGCAGCGCCTGAAAATTGAAGGCTTTATCGTTAGCGAACACATGGAGGTGTGGCCCGAGGCCTTGGCGGAGCTGGGCACCTTGGTGGCCACCGGCAAGCTGCGCGCCCGCGAAAGCATTGCGCTGGGCCTGGACGCCGCGCCAGAGGCATTTTTGGGGCTGCTCAAAGGCAAAAACTTCGGCAAACAATTGGTCAAGCTGATTTAGACACCGCAAGATACCAGGGAGATACCTATGACAGACATCATTCTTCACCATTACCCCACATCACCGTTTTCAGAAAAAGTGCGGTTGGTGCTGGGCCAGAAACAGTTGGCGTGGAAATCAGTCATCGTGCCCTCCGTCATGCCCAAGCCCGACGTGGTGGCGCTGACCGGCGGCTACCGCAAAACTCCTTTCATGCAGATCGGCCGTGATGTGTATTGCGACAGCGCCCTGATTTGCGACGTGCTGGAGCACCTGGCCCCCACGCCCACGCTGTACCCCGAAAAACACAAGGGTCTGGCCCGCACAGTAGCGCAGTGGGCTGACGAAAAACTGTTTTGGGCGGCCATGGCCTACAACTTTGCGCCTAAAGGTGCTGCACAGTTGTTCGGCGGCGCGCCAGACGCGCCCATAGAGCAATGGGGCGGTATTGCCAAAGCGTTTGGTGAGGACCGCGCCGCCATGCGCAGTGGCATGCCGCGCATGCCTTTGGCTGATGCCACCGGCGCTTACAAAAGTTACCTGCGCCGGGTTGCCAATATGCTGGAGGGGCAGGATTACCTGCTGGGCGACGCGCCTTGCATTGCCGACTTTGCGGTGTACCACCCCCTGTGGTTCACCCGCACGCAAACCAGCGCATTGGCAGGCATTCTGGAGGCCACGCCCGGCGTTTTAGCCTGGATGGACCGCATGGCGGCCATTGGTCACGGTACTTTCAGTAAGATGACTGCTACAGAATCTATAGCTGCTTGCGCAATGTCTGCGGGCGCTACAGCCCTGAATGACCTGATATTTCAGGATGAACACGGTATTGCGCTGGGCTCACCCGTCACCATCACCGCCGAGACGTTTGGCACTGAGGTGACCGAGGGCACCCTGGTCGCCGCCACCCGCACCCGCTACACCCTGCGCCGCGAAGATGTGCGCGCAGGCGTGGTCTATGTTCACTTCCCCCGTGTGGGTTACATCCTCAAAAAGGCCAACGCATGATTTCAGACTTCAAAAATAAGACTGCGGTACTCACTGGTGCGGGCTCCGGCTTTGGCCTTGAGTGCGCCCGCATCGGCGCCAAGCTGGGTATGAATCTGGTGCTGGCCGATGTGCAGCAAGACGCGCTGGACAAAACCGTGGCCGAGATGCAAGCCGCCGGTGCCCAGGTGCTGGCCATGAAGGTGGACGTCTCTAAGGCCGACCAGGTCGAAGCGTTGGGCGCAGCCACGTTGACCCGCTTTGGCGCGCCGCATTTTGTCTTCAACAACGCCGGTGTGGGCTCGGGCGGACTGATCTGGGAGAACACCCTGGCCGACTGGGAGTGGGTGGTGGGCGTCAACCTCATGGGCGTGGCCCACGGCGTGCGCGTTTTCACCCCCATGATGCTGGCAGCTGCCAAGAAAGACCCCGCCTACCAGGGCCACATCGTCAACACCGCCAGCATGGCCGGTTTGCTGAACGCGCCCAATATGGGCGTGTACAACGTAACCAAACATGCGGTGGTGTCTTTAAGCGAAACCTTGTACCAAGACCTGGCACTGGTGACCGACCAAATATCGGCCAGCGTGTTGTGCCCCTTCTTTGTGCCCACCGGCATCAGCCAGAGCCACCGCAACCGGCCGGATGAATTCAAAACTCCAGGCACAAAACCCACCAAAAGCCAGCTCATAGGCCAAGCCATGAGCGACAAGGCCGTGGGCAGTGGCAAGGTGACTGCGGCAGAAGTTGCGCAAATGGTGTTTGACGCCATAGCCGCCAACCGCTTCTATATCTACAGCCACCCCAAAGCGATTGGCTCTGTGCAAACCCGCCTGGAAGATGTGTTGCAGACCCGCAACCCGACCGATCCGTTTTCGCACAAGCCAGAGATTGGCGTTGAGCTTAAAAAAGCCCTGCGCAGCTGAGCGAAAACCCCAGCCCTTAAGCCGCGCGGCTTTGCAGGTGCTGCCAGCGCTGCCAATATTCGGTGGCGATGCGGTAGGTGTTGAGCTGCACCTGCACGGTCTCGGCAATGTCTAAGCCATAGCCGCCGCCCATGGCAAATGCCATGGGAATGCGTCGGGAGGTGCACCAGTCAAACACTCGCCGGTCGCGAGCCATCAAACCGTCAAACGTGAG
>JBEANP010000267.1:0-3860 GCA_041165385.1 Pseudomonadota bacterium
TTGGCCCGCAACGTTTTGGTACTGTTTGGGGCCGTCTGCCCCGGAGCGTGAGCCGTTGCCAGCACAGGGAATAAGCGCCCACAGGCGAGCGGCGGCGAAAGTGGGTGGATGGAGATGGGTCTGCATGTTCACTTTTGATTCTAATTTCACCAGAGCACCACCGCCTGCAGCGTGTTTGCACAGCCGCATAAAATTGCATTACTCATGGATTTACCCAAACTACACAGCGGCAAACGCTACACCCTGCCCCGCCCTACGGGTTCTGCCGACGCCCTGCTGTTGGCGCGCCTGGGGGAGCGAGACAAGGCCGGTGGCAAGCCGCTGGCCATCATCACCTCCAACGCCGCCGATGCACAGCGGCTGCTGGAAGAAATAGCGTTTTTTGCGCCCGACCTGCGTTGCGCCTTGTTCCCGGACTGGGAAACCCTGCCCTACGACACGTTTTCGCCACACCAAGACCTGATTAGCGAGCGGCTGGCCGCGCTGTGGCGCATTTCGCAGCGCGACAAAGACACCGGCGCGGACGTGATCATTGTGCCGGCCACCACGGCGCTCTACCGATTGGCCCCGCCCAGCTTTTTGGCGGGCTACACCTTCCAGTTCAAGGTCAAGCAAAAGCTCGATGAGGCCAAGCTCAAGAGCCAGCTCACGCTGGCGGGCTATAGCCATGTGACGCAGGTGGTCAGCCCCGGTGAATACGCGGTGCGCGGTGGCTTGATTGACCTATTTCCCATGGGCAGTCTGGTGCCATTTCGGGTGGATTTGTTTGACGACGAGATTGACAGCATCCGCACGTTCGATCCAGACAGCCAGCGCAGCCTGTACCCGGTGCCAGAAATCCGCTTGCTACCGGGTCGTGAATTCCCCATGGACGACGACGCCCGGGCCCGCTTTCGCAGCCGTTGGCGCGAACTGCTGGACGGCGACCCAACCAAGAGCCGCATCTACAAAGACATCGGCAACGGCGTCGCAACAGCAGGTATTGAGTACTACCTGCCGCTGTTTTTTGAAGAAACCGCCACCGTATTTGACTACTTGGGCACGGACGCCACGGTGGTACTGCATGGCGACTTGGAGCCTGCATTCCAGCGCTTTTGGCAAGACACCAAAGACCGCTACCGCCTGGTACAAGGCGACCCGGACCGCCCTGCGCTGCCGCCCGAGAGCCTGTTTTTGGGCACCGAACAGTTTTATGCGCTGGCCAATGGCTACCCGCAGCTGGCGATCAAAGCCGCTGCCGTTCGCTCAGAGCCAGTAGATGGGCAAACGGAGAACGAGCCATCGCCCTACCCCGAGTTCGACGCCCTGCCCAATTTGTCCGCCGCGCGCGGCACCGAAGACCCGCTGTACAAACTGCGCAGCCACGCCGCTAACACCCAGCAGCGCATGCTGGTACTGGCTGAGAGCGATGGCCGGCGGGAAAGCTTGCTGGACTTTTTGCGGGCCTCGCAAATCAACCCGCCCGCGTTTGACTCGCTGCTGGATTTTCAAACCAGCGACGAGAAATGGGGCATTGCCACATCGGGGCTGACCACCGGCTTTGCCTGGCTGGAAGCGGGCATTGACCTGATTACTGAGACCGAGCTGTTTGCAGCTGGCCCCACCACGCGCCGCCGCAAAAAGCAGGAACAGGTGAGCGACGTAGAAGCGCTGATCAAAGACCTGAGCGAGCTCAAAGTGGGCGACCCTGTAGTGCACAGCGCCCACGGCATTGGCCGCTACCGTGGCCTGGTTAACATGGGCATGGGCAACAAAAATGCCCAGGGCGAGCCCGAGCTGCAAGAGTTTTTACACCTGGAATACGCCGACAAAGCCACGCTGTATGTGCCGGTAAGTCAGCTGCAGCTGATCAGCCGCTACACCGGCGTGAGCGCTGATGAAGCCCCCTTGCACCGTCTGGGCAGCGGCCAATGGGAAAAAGCCAAACGCCGCGCCGCCGAACAGGTGCGCGACAGCGCAGCCGAGCTGCTCAACATCTATGCCCGCCGCGCAGCCCGAGAAGGCCACGCGTTCAGGTATTCAGCCACCGACTACGAAACCTTTGCCAACGACTTTGGCTTTGAAGAAACCGCCGACCAAAAGGCCGCCATTCACTGCGTGATTCAGGACATGATCAGCCCGCGCCCCATGGACCGGCTGATTTGTGGCGATGTGGGCTTTGGCAAAACCGAAGTGGCACTGCGCGCTGCGTTTATCGCCATTACAGGCGGCAAACAGGTCGCCTTTTTGGCCCCTACTACACTGCTGGCAGAGCAGCACTACCAAACGCTGGTGGACCGCTTCAGTAAATGGCCGGTCAAAGTGGCTGAGATGAGCCGCTTTAGAAGCAGCAAAGAAATTACCGCTGCGCTGAAAGGTGTGGCCGATGGCACCATCGACATCGTGGTGGGCACCCACAAGCTGCTGAGCCAAGACACGCACTTTAAAAACCTCGGCCTGCTGATCATTGACGAAGAGCACCGCTTTGGCGTGCGCCACAAAGAGCAAATGAAGGCCTTACGCGCCGAGGTGGATGTGTTAACCCTCACCGCCACCCCAATTCCCCGCACGCTGGGCATGGCGTTGGAAGGCTTGCGTGACCTGAGCGTAATTGCCACCGCGCCCCAGCGCCGCCTGGCCATCAAGACCTTTGTTCGCAGTGAAAGCAACGGCGTAATCCGCGAAGCCGTGTTGCGCGAACTCAAGCGCGGTGGGCAGGTCTACTTTCTGCACAACGAGGTGGAAACAATCGAGAATCGCCGCCAGAAGCTCGAAGAGCTGCTGCCCGAAGCCCGCATTGCCGTCGCCCACGGCCAGATGCCTGAACGCCAGCTAGAAAGCGTGATGCGCGACTTTGTGGCCCAGCGCTACAACCTGCTGCTGTGCTCTACGATTATTGAAACCGGCATCGACGTCCCCACGGCTAATACGATTGTGATGAGCCGCGCAGACAAGTTCGGCCTGGCACAGCTGCACCAGCTGCGCGGCCGCGTGGGCCGCAGCCACCACCAAGCCTATGCCTATTTGATGGTGCCCGATATTGAGGGCCTGACCAAGCACGCCCAACAGCGGCTGGACGCGATCCAGCAAATGGAAGAACTGGGTAGCGGCTTTTACTTGGCCATGCACGACCTGGAGATTCGGGGTGCGGGCGAGGTGCTGGGTGAAAACCAAAGCGGCAATATGCTGGAAGTGGGATTTCAGTTGTACAACGAAATGCTGAGCGAGGCCGTGCGCTGCCTGAAAGCCGGTATTGAGCCCGACCTGCTAAACCCACTGAACGTCACGACAGAAATCAACCTGCACTCCCCCGCCTTGCTACCTGACGACTACTGCGGCGACGTGCATTTGCGCCTAAGCTTCTACAAAAAGCTGGCAACCGCCAAAAACACCGACCAGGTGGATGCGCTGCTGGAAGAAATTGTGGACCGTTTTGGCAAGCTACCCGCCCAGGCCCAAACGCTGATCGACGTGCACCGCCTGCGCGTGATCGCCCGCCCCTACGGCGTGGTCAAAGTGGATGCTGCGCCGGGGGTGATCACAATCACCTTCAAGAAAGACCCTCCGATTGACCAGATGAAGGTGATCCAGCTGATACAAAAGAACAAGCACATCAAGCTGGCGGGTAACGAGAAACTGCGCATTGAACGCGAGTTGCCCGAGGTTAAAGACCGGACCCAGATGGTGCGGGATATTTTGAAAAATTTGGGGCAGCCGGTGATGGAAACCATCTCACCGACACGACATATGCATTGACATATGCTAAAGTAAACGCCGACTTTTCAAAGAGGTGAACTATGGTCACGCCCCACCCCACACAACTTTATATTGCTAGCGAATCTATAGCGCCTTACGCAATAGACACGGGGGCTAGAGCCGTA
>JBEANP010000268.1:0-3845 GCA_041165385.1 Pseudomonadota bacterium
GGTGTCCGGAACTGGGGTCAGAGCCCGCTTCGCTTCGCTTCGGGGATCCGACCCCAGTTCCTCCATTTCCCAAAGACTTAGCCAGGCCTTTGAAGCCATATTTTTCATAAAAAGAGGCCAGCGCGCCCGTGTCCTGTGCGTAAGCAGCTATGGATTCCATAGCAGGCAAGTCGGGCAACCAGTCTTGCAAATCACAATCCGTCTTGATGGTGAGCAGCGAGCGGCCTGTGGGCAACCAGTCCAGTGCCTTGCGCAGGTTCTCACCCACCACGCCGCCGATGTTGGCGGCGTTGTCCACCACGCCCTGCAGCGAGCCGTATTGCTGCAACCACTTCACCGCTGTTTTGGGTCCCACCTTGGCCACACCGGGCACGTTGTCCACGGTGTCACCCACCAGCGTCTGGTAATCCAGCATCAGACTGGCCGGCACGCCGAATTCTTCTTGCACGCCGGCCAAATCGCGGCGTTTGCCGTTCATGGTGTCGATGATGGTGATGTGCTCGTCTACCAGCTGCGCCAAATCCTTGTCGCCGCTGCTCACAATCACCTCAATGCCCTGGCGCGCTGCGGTGGCTGCCAGCGTACCAATCACATCGTCCGCCTCGACCCCCGGCACGTCCAGCACCGTCCAGCCCAACAGCCGCACCACCTCGTGAATCGGCGCAATTTGCGACCGTAAATCGTCGGGCATGGGGTCCCGGTGGGCTTTGTACTCAGGGTAAATGGCATCCCGGAAGGTAGGGCCTTTGGCGTCAAACACACAGGCCACATAGTCCGACGGGTACTCCTTGTGCAGGCTGTTCATCATGTTGATCATGATGCGGATAGCCCCGGTTTTTTGCACCGTGCCGTCGGGCAGGGTGATGCTCATGGTCTCACCGCCCGCAAAAAACGCGCGGTACAGGTAGCTGGAACCATCGACCAGCAGTAGTTTTTTCTTGGATTCGCTCATGGGGCCATTTTGCCGCGAGAAACGCGCCCCCTACAATTACCCCATGGCGGTCTACACAGAGGTCTCGTTCGACGAGGCCAACACACTTCTTAGCAGTCTCAAACTCGGCACGTTGCAGTCCATGGAGGGCTGCTCCGGCGGCATTGAGAACACCAATTACTTCGTCACCACGGACCAGGCGCCCTATGTGCTGACCCTGTTTGAGCGGCTGACGTTCGAGCAATTGCCGTTTTACCTGCGGCTGATGAAGCATTTGGCGGTGCACGGCATTCCCGTGCCCGACCCCGCCGCAAATAGTGACGGCGATGTGCTGCACAGCCTCAACGCCAAACCCGCCGCCGTGGTCAACCGCCTGCGCGGCAAAAGCGAGCTGGCCCCCACGGCTGCCCACTGCGCCGCTGTGGGCGACATGCTGGCGCGTATGCACCTCGCGGGCAAAAGCTTTGAGATGCGACAGCCCAATTTGCGCGCCCTGCCCTGGTGGAATGAGACCGTGCCGGTGGTGTTGCCCTTCCTGACCCCCGAGCAAGCCGCGTTGATCACCACCGAGCTGGCCTACCAAAACCACATTGCCACGCAAAGCGCCTACGGTGCCTTGCCGCGCGGCCCCATCCATGCCGATCTGTTTCGCGACAACGTGATGTTTGCGTCGAAAAGCACGGGCGACGACGGCACCGCGGAACCCCAGCTCACCGGATTTTTTGACTTTTACTTTGCTGGCGTAGACGCACTGCTGTTTGACGTGGCCGTGTGCCTGAACGACTGGTGTATCGACCTGCACACTGGGGCCGCAGATACAGAACGAACTGCCGCTTTTCTAGACGCCTATGGCCAGATACGCCCCTTGCAAGCGCAAGAACGCGCTCTGCTACCCGCTATGGTGCGGGCCGGCGCGCTGCGTTTTTGGTTGTCTCGCCTGTGGGACTTTCACCTGCCGCGCGAGGCCGCCATGCTGCAAGCCCACGACCCGGCGCACTTTGAGCGCGTGCTGCGCCAACGTATTCAACATCCCTTGACTCTCTCCGAACTACTCCCCGCATGAAACTTCACATCGTCCCAGCCAGCCGTGGCGTGCAATGGGCCAAGCTGGGCATGCGCACTTTCCTCAAGCAGCCCCTCGCTCTGACGGGTTTGTTTTTCATGTTCATGGCTTTGATGTCGTTATTGAGCATGGTGCCCATTGTGGGCAATGTATTGGCGCTGGTGCTGCTGCCCGGTGCAACACTGGGCTTTATGGCGGCTACGCAAGAGGCGCTGAAGGGCCACTTCCCCAAGCCTGCGATGTTGGCCAGCGCCTTCCTGGCCGGGGCTGAAAAGCGGCGCGCCATGCTGACGCTGGGTGCTATGTACGCCGCTGGCTTTTTGCTCGTTTTAGGCATCAGCATGGTGGCTGACGGCGGCAAGTTTGCGCGGCTGTACCTGATTGGCGGCTCGATGTCATCCGAGTTACTGGAGGCCGCGGACTTTGAGTTGGCAGTGATGCTGTCTATGGTGCTGTACATGCCGTTGTCGCTGATGTTTTGGCATGCCCCTGCATTGGTGCATTGGGATGGCGTGTCTCCCACCAAGAGCGTTTTTTTTAGTCTGGTAGCTTGCAAGCGCAATTTCGGTGCTTTTACGGTATTTGGGGTTGTTTGGGTGGGTGTTTTCATAAGCGTCGGCGTAGTTGTCGCACTGATAGCCACAATTTTGGGTAACCCCGAGATGGTGAGCGTGATCATGTTTCCTGCTGCTATGCTGATGGCAGTTATGTTTTTTACGTCCATCTACTTCACGTACCGTGACTGTTTTTACGAAACAATAAACAACTCCGTTGGAGATACCCCATGACGCAACACCACTTGCAGGGCCGTACCGAATCTGAAGTGCTTTGGTTCCAGCGCCGGGGCTTTTTGCAGGCTGCCGCCGGCTGGACGGCCATGGGCGGATTTAGCGCAGCACACGCGCAAAGTCGCAGTAACTTGGTGGAACTCACGGGCGACGCCATGGTGAATGGCCGACGTTTAATGCCTGAACAGTCGATTCAAACAGGCGATGCAATCAGTACCGGGCCTAATTCGACCCTGATTTTCGTGCTCGGAAACTCGGCATTTCATGTACGTCAAAACAGCACGCTGACGGTGGAGCGCGGTATATCGCTTTTTACCGTAAGTGTGCTTCGATTGCTAACAGGCGCGGTGGTGAGCGTGTGGGGCAAAGGCACCAACCGGCAAATTGTTACGCCCACCATGACCGCTGGCATACGCGGCACCGGTGTGTACACCGAAATTTTTGCCGACCAGGGTGGCCGCAGTTACTTTTGCAACTGCTATGGCACCGTAGACATGGCCGCCGGCAGCAGCCGCACCACCAGCCAATCGGAATACCACCAAGCCTACTGGGGCGAACTCGCTCCCAAGGAAGGTACTAGCCTCACCAAGGCCATGGCCATCAACCACACCGACGAGGAGCTTGAGTTTTTAGCCCGTTTAACCAATCAACGCACAGCGTGGCAAATCTCCGGCAAAAAAGGCACCAAAAACACCTATGTCGATTAGTCTGGCACGAGGTGATCTGCTTCAACGACACGCAATATTGGCCGCTGAAGTTCACTAGGGCAGCGCAGTCAATTTAGCCACGCTAAGTGCCAACCACTTGGTACCGTGGCGTGGGAAACTAATTTGGGCGCGGGCATCGTTACCTGCCCCCTCCAGTGTCAACACCGTGCCTTCGCCAAATTTGGCATGAAACACCTTTTGCCCTTTGTGCAAGCCAGTAGGGTCCTCTTTGCGTGGCACTTCTTTTTGCGGTGCAGAATAAGTGCTAAATTGACCCGTAGCGCCCGTGGAGTATGCGTGACCAGCTCCTGAATTTGTAGCACCACCCCGATTGCCCCAGCTGTTGCCGTACCCTC
>JBEANP010000269.1:0-3826 GCA_041165385.1 Pseudomonadota bacterium
TAATCCCATAATGAATCCTTCCGTGACGCCGTAAATTTCGCCAAAGTGTATACACTTTTTTTGATAGCAGCTATCATTCCAACATGAATTCCACAACGACCGGTTTCATTGTTGAGTCGCTTACCCTCGCTGTGGTGGAACACCGCTTGCAGCCGGGTGAAAAACTGGTGGAGCAAAAGCTGGCCGATCAATTTGGCGTTTCACGCACCCTGATCCGCCAGGCACTTTTCAAACTGTCTCAAAACCGCCTCATCCGCATGGAACCGGCGCGCGGGGCTTTTGTTTCTGCACCATCCGTTGCAGAGGCGCGTCAGGTTTTCGCTGTTCGCCGCATGCTGGAGGCAGGCATGACGCGCGAATTTGTGCAAACTGCCACGGCAAGCCACATCAAAGCACTTAAGTTACATATCGCACAAGAAAAGGCAGCCCTACACCAGGGCGACATAGCGGTGCGCACCAGCCTGCTGGGCGACTTTCATGTGCGCATGGCACAACTCATGGGCAATGAAGTTCTAGCCACCATGTTGTCAGACCTGATTTCACGCTGCGCGCTGATCACGCTGATGTACCAATCGCCCTCCGACGCAGAACACTCCCACGAAGAACACAAGGTGATAGTTGACGCCATTCAGGCACGCGACGAGGCACTGGCGCTGCAACTCATGGACGCCCATCTGCGCCATGTGGAACAGGGCCTCACTCTGCACGAACTCACTGCAACACCATGAAAAACTACAACAGCGCAGCGCCTTACCCGCGCGATTTGGTGGGCTATGGCAAAAAGCCGCCTCATGCCCAATGGCCCAACCAAGCCCGCGTTGCCGTGCAGTTTGTATTGAATTACGAAGAGGGTGGCGAAAACAGCGTGCTACACGGTGACTCAGGCTCGGAACAATTTTTATCAGAAATGTTCAACCCCGCAAGCTACCCCGAGCGCCATATCAGCATGGAAGGTATTTACGAATACGGCTCCCGCGCAGGCGTGTGGCGCATTCTGCGAGAGTTTGAGCAGCGCGGTTTGCCGCTTACCGTATTTGGGGTAGGCATGGCCTTGGAGCGTCACCCCGAGCTTACCGCCGCCTTTGTCAAACTCGGCTTTGAGATTGCCTGCCATGGCTGGCGTTGGATTCATTACCAAAACGTGGATGAAGCCACCGAGCGCGAACACATGCGAGTGGGCATGGATGCCATCACACGTTTGACGGGCGAAAGGCCACTGGGCTGGTACACCGGGCGCGACAGCCCCAATACCCGCCGCCTGGTAGCGGACTACGGCGGCTTCGAATATGACAGCGACTACTATGGAGAAGACCTGCCGTTCTGGATGCAAGTTAAAAAGTCGGATGGCACCCTGGTACCCCAACTCATCGTGCCTTACACCCTGGACTGCAATGACATGCGATTTGCATTACCGCAAGGCTACTCACACGCAGATCCGTTTTACCAATACCTCAAAGACACTTTTGATGTGCTGTATGCCGAAGGCGACCCCAATGGACTGAACCAGCCCGCCATGATGAGCATAGGTATGCATTGCCGTCTGCTGGGTCGCCCTGGTCGCATCACGGCATTGCAACGATTCTTAGACCATATCGGCCAGCATGACCAGGTTTGGATTGCACGCCGTGTGGACATTGCACGCCATTGGAAAGTGACCCATCCCTACCAAGAGACCTAGGCTTGCACCAAAAACAGGCATTTATCTTGCTTTATCCAATTCAGCTTCAGTTTAAGTTAGTTATTTCTCCACCAAAACCAAGGACAACCATGCAAAAACGCAACTTTCTAAAAGCAACAGCTCTCGCTATCGTGACCTTGACTGCGGGCTTGGCCAGTGCCCAAGTCACTCCCATGAAGTTTCAGCTCGACTGGCGTTTCGAGGGTCCATCGGCCCTGTTTTTAACCCCTGCAGCACGCGGCTATTTCAAGGACGCAAAGTTAGATGTAACGATTGATGCTGGCAACGGCTCTGGCGGCACCGTGACCCGCGTGGCATCGGGCGCTTACGACATTGGCTTTGCCGATTTGGCCGCGCTGATGGAGTTTCATGCCAACAATCCAGACGCACCCAACAAGCCCGTCGCTGTGATGATGGTTTACAACGACACGCCTGCATCGGTAATGGCACTGAAAAAATCGGGCATCAAAACCCCTGCCGACCTGAGCAACAAGAAACTCGGCGCGCCTGTGTTCGACGCTGGTCGCCGTGCATTCCCCATTTTTTCCAAAGCTAACAACATCAGTGGTGTGCAGTGGACTGCCATGGACCCACCCCTGCGCGAGACCATGTTGGCACGTGGTGATGTGGACGCCATTACCGGTTTCACCTTCACCTCTTTGCTCAACCTGGAAGCCCGTGGCGTAAAAGCGGCTGACGTGGTGGTGCTGCCCTACCCTGACTTTGGTGTGAAGTTGTATGGCAACGCCATCATCGTTTCGCCAAAACTCATTAAAGAAAATCCTGCCGCCATCAAAGCCTTCCTGAGCGCCTTTGCAAAAGGTGCCAAAGAAGTCTTGGCCAACCCAGAAGCCGCCATTGCCGACGTGAAAGCGCGCGACGGCATCGTCAATACTGAACTGGAAACACGCCGCCTTAAGTTGGCTATCGATACCGTCATCAATAGCGCAAATGCCCGTGCCGAAGGGTTTGGACAAATTAACGGTCCCCGCCTGTCGTTGATGGCCAGCCAAGTGTCTGATGCGTTTAACACCAAAACCCGCGTCAACCCCGACACAGTATGGAATGGCAGCTTCTTGCCCTCCAAAGCTGAGCTGAACATTTTGGCCAAGAAATAAGGCGTCACTGCTATGCAAGAGAACTCCCCCTGGTTTGTCGATTTTCGGGATGTCTGGTTGGCCTACAACGACGAGTTGCTGGCGGCCAACCATTTCGCCGTAGAGGCCATCGACCTGAAGGTGCGCCAGGGCGAGTTCATCGCCATCGTGGGCCCCTCAGGCTGTGGCAAGTCCACCTTCATGAAGCTCACTACCGGTTTGAAAATGCCCTCCAAGGGCAAAATCTTGATTGATCAGCAGCCTGTTACAGGGCCGCTAAAAATATCAGGCATGGCGTTTCAAGCGCCCTCCCTGCTGCCATGGCGTACCACCGTAGACAACGTGTTGCTGCCGCTAGAAATTGTGGAGCCCTACCGCAGCAGCTTCAAAGCCAAGCGCAAAGAGTACGAAGAGCGTGCGCGCAAACTCCTGCAAAAAGTGGGCTTGGGCGGCTATGAAGACAAGTTTCCTTGGCAGCTCTCAGGTGGCATGCAACAGCGTGCAAGTATCTGCCGCGCATTGATTCATGAGCCCAAAATGCTGCTGTTGGATGAGCCTTTTGGTGCGCTAGATGCATTCACCCGCGAAGAACTGTGGTGCATTCTGCGCGACCTGTGGACCGAACAGCAATTCAACGTCATCTTGGTCACACATGATTTGCGCGAATCGGTTTTTTTGGCGGATACGGTCTATGTCATGAGCAAGAGTCCGGGCCGGTTCGTGGTCAAAAAGACCATAGATTTGCCACGCCCTCGCGACCTTGAAATTACGTACACCAAAGAATTCACCGACATCGTGCACGAACTGCGCGGGCACATTGGCGCCATGCGCTCGACTGCACCATCGGCGGGTGCCGCGATTACCCAATAAGGCGACAACCATGAACAAGAAACAAGTTGAATTTTGGGCGCCATGGTTGTTATTGGTGAGCACCATCGTCTTATGGCAATTGATTTGCACAGTCTTCGACGTGTCGGAATTTATCTTCCCAAGCCCGTGGCGCATTTGGACCCAGTTTTGGGAATTCAAAGGCATCATTGCGGGACATGCA
>JBEANP010000270.1:0-3819 GCA_041165385.1 Pseudomonadota bacterium
TGTCCAACTCGCGCCCCAACGATGGCACGAAATTGTTGGCGGCTAACTCCGGCAAAGATCTCACCGTGGTGCCCTTCATCCGCTTGTACCGCAACCGGGCCGACTACGACAGTTGGTTCAAAGACGACACCATCTATGACATGGTGCAAACCGAGTTTGCCAAGGGCACTGCTGCAGGTCCTTTCAAAGGCATTGGTGAGTTTCACCTTTACGACAGCGCCAACGCCAATGGCGTGGTGGCCAAAAAGCTGATGGCCTTTGCCGAGCGGAACGACCTGGCCGTGCTGGCCCATGTGGACGATGTTGCGATTGACTTGCTGATGGCCCACCCGCCTTCCAAGGGGCAGCGTACCAAGCTTGTTTGGGCGCACACCGGCATTGGCGGCGCGCCGGTGGCGCGGGTCGATGCCTTGCTGGCCCGGTTTCCGTTGCTCATGGGTGAGCTGTCTTACCGCCCGGGCCTGACCTGTGCCGATGCCCAGGGAGCCGAGCGCCTGTGCCCCGAGTGGCGTGCCTTGGTGCTCAAGTACCCCACACGGTTCATGATCGGCTCAGACACCTGGGTGAACCAGCGCTGGCAGTATTACGACGCGCTCATGCAAGGCTACCGCGCTTGGCTGGGCGATTTACCGTCTGAAGTGGCCCGTAACATTGCCTGGAACAACGGCGCACGCTTGTTCGGTTTGCCCCAGCTACCGTAGCTGCACGGCGTGGAGCGGTGCGGCTTGTGCGATCTAGCGCGCGCTGCGTGCCAGGTAGCGCTTGCGCCAAAACACTACCACCAGCGCTACGGCCACTGCCACCATGGTGCCCAGCGCCCACCACAGGCCGGTGTCGCGGTGAATCAGCGGCAGGCCGTCGAAATTCATACCAAAGAAGCCGGTAATCAGGTTCAGCGGCAAAAAGATGGCGGTTAGCACGGTGAGCGTGCGCATGATGTCGTTGGTGCGGCTGCCCTGCACGCTGAAATGCATTTGCACCGCCGTCTCGGCGCTTTGCTCCAGGCGGCGCACGTGGTGCACCACCCGCTCAATGTGCTCCAGCACGTCGCGGCTGCGCACTTGCAGCAGGTCGCGGTCGCGCTGTTCGGTGGGGGTGGCGGCGTCAGGCCAGGTTTTTAGCGCCTCAATCCAGTCTTGAATGGCGGAGCGTTGGTCTTCGCAAATCTCGTCCAGGTGGTGCAGCGACATGCGTGCGTCCATCAGCGCGCCCCAGTTGTTAAAGCGCGTTCGGGGGTTGAGCAGCTCGGACTGCCAGTGGTCCAGCTGGCGGGTTAGCTCGCGGCGCAGCTCCAGAAAGCCATCCACCATTTGGTTGACGATGCGCAGCATCAGGTCGGCCGGGCTGGTGGGTACGCGGGCTCCAGCAGCCCGGGCGTCCAGCGCGTTGGCTTGCAGCAGTTTGGTGGCGTAGGTGTCGCGCACGGTGCAGTCGGTGGGGTGCACGGTGAGCAGCACGCGGTCCATCACCGCAAAACCCACGGGGCTGGTGTCAATGCGCCGCAAAATGGGCGGGCCGCCCCGGCGGGGCACATGGTGCAGTGGTTCGCCGGGGTGCTCCAAATCAGTCAGGCTGTTGCCCGCTGCCAAGCGGCGAAACACCAGCACGTCGTACTGCGATGTGTAGTCGTAGTGCGACGGCAGTTGGTTGTTGAGCAGGTCAGAAATGTGCAGGTCCACCAGTTGCAGGCCGCACAGTTGCTGCAAAGTGGTTTGCAGCGCGCCTTGCATCACCTCAAACTCGCGCCGGGCGCAGGCAATCCACACAAAACCCTGCTCGGGCAGGTCCAAGCCGTCCAGTGCGTCGCACTCGGCCACTTGGCTGTTTTGGATAGTGAAGATGCGCATCTTGAGCCTGAAAGATATAAAAAATGCCGCTAGCGCCCGTCTAATATGGCTATATAGCTATTTTTTTTGTAGCAATGCCAGTGCCGCTTCAATGGCAAAGTAGGTCAATATGCCGTCGGCCCCGGCGCGCTTGAAGGCCAGCAGGCTTTCCATCATCACAGCGTCATGGTCCAGCCAGCCGTTTTGCGCGGCGGCTTTGAGCATGGCGTATTCGCCGCTTACTTGATAGGCAAATGTGGGCACCGCAAAGGTGTCTTTCACCCGGCGCACCACGTCCAGGTAGGGCATGCCGGGTTTCACCATCACCATGTCGGCGCCTTCGGCAATGTCCATGGCCACTTCGCGCAATGCCTCGTCGCTGTTGGCGGGGTCCATTTGGTAGACCTTTTTGTTGCCCTTGCCCAGGTTGCCCGCCGAGCCCACCGCGTCACGGAACGGGCCGTAAAACGCGCTGGCGTACTTGGCGCTGTAGGCCATGATGCGGGTGTGGATCAGGCCCTCGGCCTCCAGCGCCGCGCGAATAGCACCAATGCGGCCGTCCATCATGTCGCTGGGCGCCACGATGTCCACGCCTGCGCGGGCTTGCGTCAGGGCCTGCTGCACCAGCACTTGAACGGTTTCGTCGTTCAAGATGTAGCCCTCGTTCTCTGGTCGGGTGTCGGGCAGGCCGTCCTGGCCGTGGCTGGTAAACGGGTCCAGCGCCACGTCGGTCATCACGCCCAAACCGGGGAATTCTTTTTTTAGCGCCCGCACCACGCGGGGCACCAGGCCGTCGGGGTTGAGTGCTTCGGTGCCGCCGTAGTCCTTGAGCGACTGGTCTACCACCGGGAACAGCGCCATCACGGGGATCTCCAGCTTCACGCACTGTTCGGCCACGGGCAGCAGCAGGTCCAGACTGAGGCGCTCCACGCCGGGCATGGATGCAATCGGCACGCGCTGGTTGCAGCCGTCCACCACAAACACCGGGTAGATCAGGTCATGCGCGGTAAGCGCGTTCTCGCGCACCAGGTTGCGGGTGAAGGTGTCGCGGCGCAAGCGGCGGGGGCGGCCTGCGGGAAAAGAGGCAAAAGGGGTGGGGGAGGTACGAGGGGTCGAATGCGTCATGGGGAAAATTGTGCCTGAGAAACCGCCGTTCCCGCAGGGTTTAACGGTAAGCCGTGTTCACTCGACCGTACGGCGTCGTCGCGTGGGGGGGCAAATGGACGGCAATTTTGTCAATCCGGGCCAAATTTTTGTAAATATTTGTGGGCTATGGCGCGCACGGCGTTGCAGGTGGCCGTCAGCTTTGCTATATTCCACACCGGGTAGCTTGCTACCTCCCGCTTTTCCTCCCTGAGCGGGGCCTTGATGTGTGACAGCAAATAGGCTTACCACCCCAGCCCTTGTGCTGGGGTTTTTTTTGCCCGCTTCACAGTGCGGGCGGGCCTTATTTAGCTGCTTTGAACCTCGTCGCTCCAGACCGTAAAGCGCTGCAAGGTGTTGGGGCCAAAAGTGCTGGTCAGGGCCACATCGCAGGCATCGCGCCCACGCGCCATCAGCACCCTGCCAATGCGTGGCGTGTTGTTGCGGGCATCAAAGGTGTACCAGTGGCCGTCCAAATACGCTTCAAACCAGCCGGCAAAGTCCATCGGGCCCGGGATGGGCGGAATCCGAATATCCCCCAAATAACCAGTGCAATAGCGCGCTGGAATGTTCATGCAGCGGCAAAACGCAATGGCTAGGTGTGCGTAGTCACGGCACACGCCTTGGCGCTCGTTAAACGCCTCGCTGGCGGTGCGGGTGCGCCGGGCGTGGTGGTAGCCAAACTCAATGTGTTGGTGTACAAAATCGCAGATGGCTTGCACCCGCGCCCAGCCGGTAGGGCCTGAGCCAAACAGTTGCCACGCAATGGCGGACAACTGATCGGTTTCGCAATAGCGGCTGCCCAGCAAAAAGACCAAGACCGATTCGGGCAACTCTTGCACCGGTGTTT
>JBEANP010000271.1:0-3803 GCA_041165385.1 Pseudomonadota bacterium
CCGCATTTCAGGCTTGGGTTTAATCTTGTTTTTGATACCTAAATAGCCGCATGCCAGGGTCATGGCCATCGCAACGTAGGGGTTGGCATCGGCACCGATCACGCGGTTTTCCACACGGCGTGCCTCTGGGCTGGAGATAGGCGAGCGAATGCCCACGGTACGGTTGTCATAACCCCACTCAATGTTGATAGGCGCCGCCGTATTGCGGGACAAACGGCGATAGCTATTCACATACGGTGCCACCAGCACCATGGCCGCTGGAATGTAGCGCTGCAACCCGCCGATGTAGTGCATAAACATTTCTGACGGTGTACCGTCCGGGTTGCTGAACACGTTTTTGCCCGTAGCCACATCCAGCAGGCTTTGGTGCACGTGCATGGCGCTACCCGGCTCACCCGCGATGGGCTTGGCCATGAAGGTGGCGTACATGTCATGGCGTAAAGCGGCCTCGCGCACGGTGCGCTTGAAGAAGAACACCTCATCAGCCAAGCCCAGCGGTTGGCTGTGAAAGAAATTGATTTCCATTTGCCCGGCACCCACCTCGTGGATCAGAGTGTCTACATTGAGCTCCATCTTGTCGCTGTAGTCGTAAATTTCTTCAAACAGCGGGTCAAACTCATTCACTGCGTCAATGCTGTAGGCCTGCCGCGATGTCTCTGCCCTGCCGCTGCGCCCGATGGGGGCCCGTAACAGGGTGTTGGGATCGGTGTTGCGCGCCGTGAGGTAAAACTCCAGCTCCGGCGCCACGATGGGTTGCAGCCCTTCCGCCGCAAACAGATCACACACCTTGCGCAGCACACTGCGCGGTGCGAAGGGAACGATATTTCCGCTATGGTCAAAGCAATCGTGAATCACTTGCGCGGTTGGGTCGGCGGCCCAAGGCACGATGCGGACGGTGCTGGGATCGGGCCGCAGCTGCATATCCTTGTCGGTGGGGTCGATCACGTCGTAGTACGGGCCGCTCTCGGGGAATTCGCCGGTCACCCCCATGGCCACAATGGCTTGGGGCAGGCGCATGCCGCGGTCTTCAGTGAATTTGCCGCGCGGCAAAATCTTGCCACGCGCCACACCAGTCAAGTCGGGCACCAAGCATTCCACCTCAGTCACCCGACGCTCATTGAGCCATTGCTCTAGGTCATTAAACGTTTTGCATTTGTTGTCATTCATAGCGCACTCCTATCAGCAATTTGCATGCCTCTGTTAAGGGACTTGGCACATCCTAAGCCACTTCCAAGTCAGCTGCGCGGCAGCACTCCACTGCCCTGGTGTACGCTACTTGGCTACCCCCCCCCTTTTTCAAACTGAGGTCTTTTTAACGCATGCCGATGTCTCCCTCCCCGCTGGTCCGCCCTCCCCGCTGGATGGCTTATGGTTTTCTGGCCCTGAGCATGTCTTTGGTGGGCAGCTATGTGGCTCTGTCCAAACCATTGGTGGCGGCACTGCCAGTGTTTTTGCTGGCATGGCTGCGCTTTGGCATTGGGGGCGTTGCCATGGCGCATTGGCTCAAGCGCCCGGCGAACGAGGTGCCCATGTCGCGCCAGACCCAAGGGCTGGTTTTTTTGGAGTCGCTGCTGGGCAACTTTTTGTTTTCTATTTGCATGCTGTTTGGCGTGAGCATGACCAGCGCCGTGTCGGCGGGCGTCGTCATGGCCTCTATTCCTGCCGTAGTGGCGGTGATGAGTTGGGCCTTCCTGAAAGAGCGCATTGGGCTGCGTACGGGCATTGCCGCGGGCCTGAGTGCACTAGGTATTGGCTTGCTTGCGCTATCAAAACAGGAGCTATCTACGCAGGCTGCACGAGCGCTAGATACCGATTTAATGCATAACCAGGCCCTGTTTGGGAACCTGCTCGTATTTGCCGCCGTTCTGTGCGAAGCCGCCTATGCAGTGATTGGCAAAAAACTGACCGGCACGCTGAGCCCCAAACGCATTACCGCGCTCATCAACCTCTGGGGTTTTGTACTGATGACGCCGTTCGGTTTGTACGTAGCATGGCGTTTTGACTTTGGCAGCGTGCAAGCAGGCTCATGGCTGCTATTGGTTTTTTATGCGCTGGCGGCCAGCGTGTGGACGGTGTGGCTGTGGATGACTGGACTGAAAACCGTACCAGCAGCCCACGCAGGCGTCTTCACCGTCATGCTACCCATATCAGCCGCATTGGTGGGCATTGTGGTGCTGGGCGAACGCCTGAGTAGCATGCAAATGCTCGCGTTTGGCATTGCGCTGTCCAGCGTGCTGCTTGCCACTCTGCCCACCCGGCCCGCACGACAAGAGCCAGTGGTTACATAAGCGCCTGAGCTGCCACAACGATGCCATCTTCATCGGCATACAACCAATCGCCCGGACGCACCCAAGTGCCCTGGATTTGCACCGCTACCTGTGACTGACCTTCGTTGCGTTTATCCGTAGGTAGTGGCATGGCCGCTAAGGCGCGAATACCCACCTGATGCCCTGCCAGTTCCGCAGTGTCACGCACACAGCCGTCAATCACCACTCCAGCCCAGCCGTTACGCGCAGCAGCAGCGCCCAGATTTCCACCCAACAGGGCTTTGCGCAATGATCCACCGCCTGCCACCACCAGTACCTGCCCGATACGGCCATGCTGAGTATCAATGCACCCATCAGAATCCACCGCCGCTTTGACCAGCGTGTTGTCTTCAAAACACTTCACTGTAACCACCGGGCCAGCAAACACCTTCACTGCGCCAAAGTCTCTGAATACCGGGGGTAAAACCCGAAAATCACCAGTGGTATCCCCCTTGTGCACGTCACATAAATCGCAGGTAGCAAACTGGCTCATCATAACGAAGGACTCCTTTTGTGCAAATAGGCGCATTTTCCAATAAAAAAAACCACACTCCCCAGCGAAAAAAGCGTTTCCTCCCTAGGAAACCCGCTTTTTCTCCAGTAGCATCCGGAATACCGGTGGAGAAGCAGTTTTTCGCTGGTGATTAACCAACTTCCACAAGGACAATCAATCATGGCAACTGCAAAAAAAGCTCCGGCGAAAAAAGCTGCTCCAGCAAAAAAAGTAGCACCCGCCACGAAACCCGCCGCACCGGCGAAGAAAGTCGCCGCTGCAGCGCCAGCTAAAAAAGCTGCGCCGGCCAAGAAGGCGGCTCCCGCCAAGAAAGCCGCTCCTGCTAAAGCTGCAGCGCCAGCCAAAAAGGTTGCTGCAACTAAGGCTCCCGCCAAAAAGCGCACCGTGAACGCCGCCTTCATGAAGGCATTAACCCCTAGCGCAGCTTTGGCCGCAGTAGTAGGCGCAAGCCCACTGCCACGCACTGAAGTGGTTAGCAAGCTGTGGACTTACATCAAAAAGCATAAGCTTCAAGACGCTGCTAACAAACGCATGATCAATGCTGACGTCAAGTTAAAAGCCGTTTTCGACAAAGCCCAAGTGTCTATGTTTGAGATGGCTGGCCTGATCGGCAAGCACCTCAAGTAATCAAGCGCTGCTTGAAACTAAAAAGGCCTCGCAAGAGGCCTTTTTTATAGCTTAGCAAACGGCTTACCATACCTGTCCAAACTATCACCTAAAGGGAACTATTCATGACGAAATTCATTGCAGCCTTCTGCTCAGCAGCTATCCTTGCGGCCCCGATGCTCACGATCAGTGCGCCGGCAAGCGCCAAGACTGCGACACAGCAACGCATGGAAAACAGGACCAAGGCGTACAACCAAAAATCCGCCGCCAAACATGCTGCATCCAAGGCAGCAAAAAAAAGCAAAAAATAATTAGTGACCGAAACGCATAGGCTTGTGAAGAGCAGCCTGTGTCAGCGCCGTCAGCGAACCGCGCGT
>JBEANP010000272.1:0-3759 GCA_041165385.1 Pseudomonadota bacterium
CGTCTAACCCGTTCATTTCGCGCGACATTCCCAGTGCGGACGAGAGCATGGTGGTGATCCGCTTTGCCAACCCCAAGGGCATTGATTTTCAGTACCTGCAAAACATGATTGGCGACAGCTTCATGAGCCGCGCCAACACCATCGTGGTTCCTGGCGGCAAGATGGAACTGGCCATGCAGCTGATCTTCACGCCGTTTGTGTGGCGCATGGTGGAACGACGCAAGCGGGCGCTGGCCTGATGGCACACCCCCGTCCAGGCTCACTGCGTGTAGCCTGTTCCCCCCTTGCAGGGGGCAACACCAGCGGCCTGGCACAGCCAGTTCCGCGGTGTTTCTGATTGCAGACACCCGCTCCGAAAAAGGAATGAATCTATGACAACCCCAACCCCCGAGATGGCCAAGCAGATGGCCAACGCTGTGCGCATGCTGGCCGTCGATGCTGTGGAAAGGGCCAAGTCTGGCCACCCCGGCGCACCCATGGGCATGGCCGACATTGCCGAAGTGCTGTGGAACCGGCACCTGCAACACAACCCCGCCAACCCGCTCTGGGCCAACCGCGACCGTTTTGTGCTGAGTAACGGCCACGGATCCATGCTGATCTATGCGCTGCTGCATCTCACGGGTTATGACTTGCCGATCGACGAGCTGAAGAAGTTTCGCCAGCTGCACAGCAAGACGGCAGGCCACCCTGAATTTGGCATCACCCCCGGCGTGGAAACAACGACCGGGCCGCTGGGGCAGGGCATTACCAATGCCGTCGGTATGGCGCTGGCCGAGAAGCTGCTGGCCGCAGAATTCAACCGTGAAGGCCACGCGGTGGTGGACCACTTCAGCTATGCGTTCATGGGCGACGGTTGCCTGATGGAGGGTATCAGCCACGAGGCGTGTTCGCTGGCAGGCACGCTGCGTTTGTCCAAGCTGGTGGCGGTGTACGACGACAACGGCATCTCGATTGACGGTCACGTGGAAGGCTGGTTTACCGATGACACGCCCAAGCGCTTTGAAGCCTATGGCTGGAATGTGATTCCCGCCGTGGATGGCCACAACCCGGCGGCCATCGACGCCGCCATTGCTGCTGCCAAAGCGCAGGGTGCATTGCCCGATGGAAAACCTACGATCATCTGCTGCAAGACGGTGATTGGCATGGGTTCGCCCAACAAGGCCGGCACGCATGACGTGCACGGTGCCGCTTTGGGCGCGGCTGAAGTGGCAGCCACCCGTGAGGCATTGGGCTGGACGGCGGCGCCGTTTGAGATTCCTGCCGACATCGCGGCCGCATGGAACGCGGTGGAGCGTGGTCAGGTCGCAGAGAAAGCCTGGCGCTTGCGCTTTGAGGCCTATCGCACGGCATATCCCACCGAGGCATCGGAGTTTGAGCGCCGCATGGCGGGCAACTTGTTGCACGCATTTGCTGGCAAGTTACCCGAGGTGTTTGCCACGATTGCCGGTAAGGCCGATCCCGTGGCCACGCGCAAGGCCAGCCAGAATGCGCTGGACGCACTGGCACCTTTGTTGCCCGAGTTCTTTGGCGGCAGTGCCGATCTGACCGGCTCCAACCTCACCAACTTCAAGGGCTGTGTCAAAGCGGGCTGCGATACCTGGGGCAACCACCTGAGCTACGGCGTTCGCGAATTTGGCATGGCAGCCATCATGAATGGCATTGCGCTGCACGGCGGCTACATCCCTTACGGCGGCACATTCCTGACCTTTAGCGACTACAGCCGCAACGCCATTCGCATGGCTGCGCTGATGAAAATCCGGGTGATTCATGTATTCACCCACGACAGCATTGGCCTAGGCGAAGACGGCCCCACGCACCAAAGCGTGGAGCACATCCCATCCCTGCGCATTATTCCTGGGCTGGACGTGTGGCGCCCCGCCGATGGCCTGGAAACCGCCGTTGCCTGGGCCAGTGCCGTGCAGCGCAAGGATGGCCCCAGCGCACTGTGCCTGTCGCGCCAGAACCTGCCGCGTCTGACTGATGTGGGTATGGTGGACGCCATTCGCCGAGGTGGCTATGTGCTGTCGGACATGGATGGCGCCAAGGCAGTCATCGTGTCGACCGGTTCCGAGCTGGAGCTGGCCATGGCGGCGCAAAAGGCGCTGGCAGGGGAGGGCATCGCCACCCGTGTGGTGTCCATGCCGTGCACCAATGTGTTTGACCGCCAGACCGATGCGTACCAAGAGTCGGTGCTGCCCTTGTCGCTGCCTGCGGTGGCCATCGAAGCCGCGCACCCGGATTTCTGGCGCAAGTACGTGGGGCGCACCGGTGTGGTGGTGGGCATGCCCACCTTCGGCGAATCGGCCCCGGCCAAAGACCTGTATGCGTATTTCGGCATCACAACGCAGCGCGTGGTGGACGCTGCACGCACGCTGGCGCACCGGGCTGCGCACCGGCGCGAGGTACCGCTGCCCGACCAGATCGTTCCCAGCATCAACTGAAGGCACAGCATGGGCAAACTTTTTGATCTGGTCATGTTTGACCTGGACGGTACGCTGATAGAGACCGCACCCGAAATCATGGATGCGGTCAACGACACGCTGCGCCGCTTCGATTTACCCGAGGTGACGCAGCAGCAGGTGAACAACTGGATTGGCCACGGCACCCGCAAGTTGCTGATTCAGGCGCTGGCCTACTCGGGCGACACTCCGGTCTCGGTGGTGCGTGCCAGCGTCAGCTTGAACCTGATTGCACACGAGTTTGACAAGCACTACCAGCGCCGCTGCGGTACGCGTAGCCAGCTGTACCCGCAGGTGCGCGAGACCCTAACTGCCTTGCGCGCACGTGGGGTCAAGACGGCCGTGGTGACGAACAAGGAAGGCCGCTACACCGCTACGGTGCTCGATGCCCATCAATTGACACCTTTGTTGGACTGCGTCGTGAGTGGTGACACCTTGCCGACCAAGAAGCCCAACCCGGCCGGTATCGACCACTGCCTGGCGCAGTTTGGTGTGGCCAAAGACCGCGCGCTGTTTGTCGGGGACTCCAGCATCGACGTGGCCACGGCCCGCAATGCTGGGGTGGCGGTGTGGGCTTTGCCCTATGGCTACAACATGGGTGCTTCGATTGAGAGTTGCACCCCGGACCGGGTGATTGCCGACTGTTCGGCGCTACTGAATTGATAGCTTCCTACGCATGTAGAACGGGCGCTAGAGGCATTTTTACTTATAAAACCACTGTAACGGGACATACCATGACCACAAAGATTGGCATCAACGGCTTCGGCCGCATCGGCCGCAACGTATTGCGCTCAGCCATTCAAAACTTCAGCGACATTGAAGTTGTTGCCATTAACGATTTATTAGAGCCAGAATACCTGGCTTACATGCTCCAATACGACAGCGTGCACGGTCGCTTCAAAGGCACTGTCGTGGTCGAAGGCAACAACATCATCGTTAACGGCAAGAAAATTCGTCTCACCCAAGAACGCGATCCTTCCAACCTCAAGTGGAACGAAGTCGGTGCTGACATCGTCATCGAATCCACCGGCATCTTCCTGGACAAAGCGGGTGGCGAAAAGCACCTGGCGGCAGGTGCCAAAAAGGTGATCTTCTCTGCCCCAAGCAAAGACGACACCCCCATGTTTGTGTACGGTGTGAACGACAAGACCTACGCGGGTCAAGCCATCATCTCCAACGCATCCTGCACCACCAACTGCCTGGCCCCTCTGGCCAAAGTGATGCACGACAAATGGGGCATCAAGCGCGGCCTGATGACGACAGTGCACGCGGCCACCGCCACCCAAAAAACCGTGGACGG
>JBEANP010000273.1:0-3731 GCA_041165385.1 Pseudomonadota bacterium
TGTGATGTTGCTCACGACCAAAAATTGGTTAGTGAGCTTGTTGGCAGCATCCAGCAGCGGGAAGTACTTCTGGTTGGCCTTCATGGTGAGAATCAGGCACTCTTGGGGCACATCCAAAAACTGCGGCTCAAACTCGCAGATCAGCACGTTGGGTCGCTCGACCAGCGCTGTCACTTCGTCCAGCAGCGCATCGTCGTCGATGGGCTTACAGCCACCACCAACTTTGACTGCCGCTGCGGCGAGCTGGCGCACGATGTCGGCGCGGCGCTCTGCGAAGCTGGCAATCACGGCACCATCTTTGGCCAGGGTGGTGGCATACACATCGGCGTTGGCTATCACCACAGGCGACACAGCCGCTTCAAAGCGGTGGCCCTGGGTGGTATTGCCGGATGTGAGGCCCAGCACCTGCAATGGCACCACGTCTGCGCCGTGCAGCGCCACCAAGCCGTGCGCGGGGCGCACAAAGCTCACGCTGGACCAGCCAGGCAACTCGCACGTGCTTTCCAACTGGTAGGTCATGACCTTCGGAATGGGCAGCTTGGCAATGGCGTCTTCCAATGCTTTTTGCAGCCCATCGGCCAAGGTTGCGCCCTTGACGTTACTCTCGAAAAACAGTGCTTCGGCTTTGCCGTCCTGCGCGCGTTTGAGACCCGCAACGGCTGACGCATCTGCGCCCAGCGCTTGCAGTTTCTTCAGCAACGCGGGGGTTGCGTTACCGGAAGCGTCCAGTCCCACGCTGACCGGCATCAGCTTTTGCGAAACAGCTTTGTCGGCTGCCTGCACCGCTACTGACGTCACATGCACTGCAAGGCGTCGGGGTGAGGCGAATTGCGTCACTGCTGCGCCCGTATCGGCAAGGCCTTGCGCCTTGAGTGAATCGGCCAGGACGCTTGAAAACGCCTCGCCCAATTTCTTGAGCGCCTTGGGCGGCAGCTCTTCTACAAACAGTTCGACCAGAAGGTTTTTTGTTGTCATGTCAGTTGTTCCGTGCGCTCAGGCAGCCTTCTTTGTCATCTGTTCAACCCACTCGCGAGGCGCCATAGGGAAACCAAGGCGTTCACGGCTCTCAAAGTAGCTTTGCGCTACGCCACGGGCCAAATTGCGAATGCGGCCAATGTAGGCTGCGCGTTCCGTCACGCTAATGGCTCCGCGGGCGTCCAGCAGATTGAAGCTGTGGGCGCATTTCAGCACTTGCTCATAGGCAGGCAGAGCAAGTTGCTGTTCCATCAGGTGCTTGGCTTGCTTCTCATGCGCCGTAAAGGCTGTGAACAAGAAGTCAGCGTCGCTGTGCTCAAAGTTGTAGGTGGACTGCTCCACTTCGTTTTGCTTGTAAACGTCCCCATAGGTGAGCGTATCGGTCCACTTCAGGTTGTACACGTTGTCCACGCCCTGCAGATACATGGCCAAGCGCTCCAGTCCGTAAGTGATTTCGCCCGTGATGGGTTTGCAATCGATGCCGCCCACCTGCTGGAAGTAAGTGAACTGCGTCACTTCCATGCCGTTCAGCCAGACTTCCCAGCCCAGACCCCAGGCACCCAGCGTCGGGTTTTCCCAATCGTCTTCCACAAAACGGATGTCGTTTTGTTTCAAGTCAAACCCTAGCGCCTCCAAGCTGCCCAGATACAACTCCAAGATGTTGCTCGGTGCTGGCTTCAAGACCACCTGATATTGGTAGTAATGTTGCAGTCGGTTGGGGTTTTCGCCATAGCGCCCGTCTTTAGGGCGTCGGCTAGGTTGCACGTAGGCAGCCTTCCACGGCTCGGGACCGATGGCGCGCAGAAACGTAGCAGTGTGCGATGTGCCGGCACCGACTTCCATGTCGTAGGGTTGCAGAAGTGCGCAGCCCTGGCGGTCCCAGTAGTCTTGCAGGCGGAGAATAATTTGCTGAAATGTAAGCATCCTCCGATTTTACGGGGGAGAATTCTATTTTCCGGGCTTGGTCCGCAATGCAAGTGCGACGATGGTTAGTGCTGCAATCCACAAAGGCCACAAGCCGACACGGGAAACCCACCGGGCATAGGGCGTCAAACCGATGCGCCCCTGCACTTCTCCGTTCAACACGCCTGCAGTCATGCGGGGTAAGGCCGCGGTTACACGGCCTTCATGGTCAATGATGGCCGTGGCTCCGGTATTGGTAGCCCGTACAAATGGGCGTTGAAACTCCAAGGCCCGCATGCGTGAAATGTTCAGATGTTGGTCGATGGCGATGGAATCACCAAACCAGCCCAAGTTGCTCACGTTCGCAAACAGGGTGGGCGCCTGTGCTGGGTCAACAAAGCGGGCACCAAGTTCTTCACCGAACAAATCTTCGTAGCAAATATTGGGGGCAATGCGTTGGCCCTTCCATTCAAAAGAAGCCTGGCCTAAACCACCACGGTTGAAGTCTCCCAGCGGGATATTCATCATCTGTGTAAACCATTTGAAGAACGGTGGGATGAATTCGCCAAAAGGCACCAGGTGGTGTTTATCATATTGCCAAACTTCGGATTGTGTGGAGTGCAGCCCCAGCACTGAGTTTGCATAGCCCTGCTGGTAGCTGCCCAATGGAATACCAATGAGCGCGGCCTGATCCTTCGCAAGCGTCGAATGTTGCAATGCCTCCCAGTACCCTATGGGCAACTGCTGAGGTAATAACGGAATGGCTGTTTCTGGCAGGACTACCAGAGAACCATTGCTGGCGTGCAGTTGCTCGGCATACCACTGCATGGCCTTGCCCACTCCGGTCCCAATCTCAAATTTTTCATCCTGGGGAATATTGCCTTGCAGCAGTGACACGGTCAGTGTGCCTGTGGGTTGGGTCCAATTTTGAAGGGTTGCGGGTGCCCAAGCACCCAAAGCCAGCAAAGCCGCCGCAACCACGGGTTGCCACACCGCTTGCTCCCCGCCTCTACACCAGCTGCTGATCAAAGCCGCCATCCAAGCGGCCAGTGCGGTGATACCGTAAACACCGACTACTGGAATATAGAAAGCCAACGGCCCCGAGAGATGCGCGTAACCCGTAGCACCCCAGCCGAAACCCGTGAACCAAGTGCCACGGGCCAGTTCGGCCAACGTCCACATCGCGGCGAATAATACGCTGGCAAACCTTGGGCTGCGCTGCCGCAAATGCCAATACCCAATCATCGCCGCTGCGTAATAAAGACCCAATGCCGCAGCTAGCAACGCAACGGCAGCTGCCGCAACGACCATCGGCAAGCCCGCATAGTTGTGCATTGCAATGAACAGCCACCAAAATGTCGCACTAAGCCATGTGCTGGAGAAGACGATGCCTACGATACCTGCTTGCCTGGAACTGCGACATTGCGTCGCGGAAAAGACCAGGGCTGCCTGCGCCGTGATCTGCAACCACCACAGTGAAGCGCCATTCAAGAAAAATGCATTGAAAGGCCAATTAACGCTTATGGAGCTTGCGTAAGCAGCTATAAAAACAATAGCAAAATTAGTTCTTAAACCTACTGCCGACGCTGTGTTCCGCACGCTCTGTCTCGGGCTCAGAGCGTGTGAAGCATCACGGGAGAGACTTTGAACCACTTCACCGCGCCACCCTTTGTATGGAGCACCAAAAAAACCAGGCCACCCAGAACATGGCGTTCTCCGCGCTTAGGAACATGGCCCATTTCGTGCGCAATCAGTCCTCCTACGGTATCGAAGTGATCATGAGGATCAGCACCTACCAATGTGACAGAAAACGCCTCGTTCACGCGCTCAATCGGTGTGTCACCACTGACCCG
>JBEANP010000274.1:0-3725 GCA_041165385.1 Pseudomonadota bacterium
TCGCAATAGTGCGGTGACCGAGTTCCACTTCACCCCAAAGCGCCACATGCTGGTGACCTACAACACCTTGCCGCATTTGGATGCCCCCGAATACGCCGACTGGGTGACCTTCGCCTAGGCCCTAGCGCGCACCACGGGGGTGCGCTCACACATGGCACGCAGCGTGCATAGGGAGTGCTAGTACAACTAGCCCGAATTTCGCCCGATGCCTACACCCGAACCATTGACTCACCCCGCGCTGGTAGCGTTCGATGCCATCAACGCCGCCGACACTGCCTGGATGATGACCAGCACCGCACTGGTGTTGCTCATGACCCTGCCCGGTATCGCCCTGTTTTATGGCGGCATGGTGCGGCGCAAAAGCGTCATCAACACCATGGCCAGCGTGGTGGCCATTGCAGCGCTGGTGTCGCTGATCTGGTTTGCCGTGGGCTACTCGCTGGCCTTTACGCCAGGCAACGGATTGCTGGGCGGCAGCGATCGCCTCTGGTTTGGCGGACTCAACTACCTCAAAGACGCCGGACTGGTAAGTGTGAGCCATATTGCCCCAAATGTGCCGGAGTCGGTGTATGCCATGTTCCAGCTGACGTTTGCCATCATCACCGCCGCACTGATTGTGGGTGCACTGGTAGAGCGCATGCTGTTCTCGGCCATGCTGTGGTTTGTTGGCATGTGGTCGGTGGTGGTGTATGCGCCGCTGGCCCACTGGGTGTGGGAGCCCGGCGGCTGGTTAGCACAAATGGGGGTACTGGACTTTGCAGGTGGCTCGGTGGTGCATATCAATGCAGGCGTCACTGGACTGGTGTGCGCCTATGTTTTGGGCCCACGCAAAGGCTATGGGCAAGAGGCGTTTGAACCGTTCAATTTGGGCCTAACCATGGCTGGTGCAGGCTTGCTATGGGTGGGCTGGTTCGGGTTTAACGCAGGCTCTGCCGTCGCATCTGACGGGCGCGCGGGCCTGGCCATGGCGGTGACCCACATTGCGGCATCGGCAGGTGCCATGAGTTGGATGTTTGCCGAATGGGTGGTGCGCGGCAAGCCATCACTTTTGGGTCTGTGTTCTGGGTTGGTTGCGGGATTGGTAGCCATCACGCCCGCAGCCGGATTTGTCACGCCAGCATCGGCCCTGCTGATTGGCGCGGTAGCCGGGGTGGCTTGCTACTGGGGCGCGACTGGCCTGAAGCGCTGGCTGAAGGCCGACGATTCGCTGGACGTGTTTGGCGTGCACGGCATAGGCGGCATTGTGGGATCGTTGCTCACTGGCTTGCTGGCCAGCAACTCTATATCGGGTGCGCACGGCAATGTGGGCACCCAGCTCATTGGTGTGGCGGCCGTGGTGGCTTACAGCGCAGCCATGACCGCCGTGCTGCTGTGGCTGACCAAAGTGATTGTGGGTCTGCGCGTGAGCGATGCCGCCGAGTGCGCCGGTTTGGACATTTCGCAGCACCGCGAGAAAATGGGCCTATAGAGGAGATGCACCGTGCTAGCCAGTGAAAAACTTGCCATTGCCGCCCACCTGCATGTGCTGTTGCGGCGCAAAGTAGGCCGCGTGACGGATACCGAGTGGATGGCCGCCAACCCCGACTACGCCACGGAAATCATCCGTATTGCCCGCGCCAGTGCGTTGCAAGATGGCCATACCGATTTGGCCGAATGGGCCGAGAAACTGGAGCTCGCCATGAAGGTAGCACCACCGCAAAACCTAGCGCAAAAGATTTTCAGCACCGCATCACCCGCTCTATCCACCCCGCCATCCCGCCCCAAAGACCCGGCGGAAGTGGTTCCTGATGGGGGGCTGAGCCGCTATATACGGGGCATCCGGTAGGGTAGGCAACTATTTCCCGAAGCGGAGGAGCCCTCAAGATATCACCCTTAAAAGATATCTTGTAAATATCACATTAGAGTTGTAATATGCAAATACAACACCAAGATGATATCTCGCTATGGACTATCTCATTTCAGTTCCAGGTCAACTGGCACCGCAATTGCGCTCATTGCGAAAAGTTCGCGGTCTGAGCCAAACCGATCTCGCTAACCGTCTGGGCGTATCCCAATCGCGAATTGCGGCGATAGAGAGCAACCCAACTGCAGTCAGTGCCGGGCAACTGCTAGAAATTCTTGCAGCATTAGGCGCGAATCTGGTCTTGCGCGACGAACAAGCACCTGCCGCAGCCACGGGAAGTGAATGGTGATGCGAGAACTTGCAGTTTGGATGAATGGCGAACTGGTCGGCACCTGGAGCGTGGGGCGCACCGGCAGCCACCGCTTTGACTACGCAGCGTCATGGCGAATCTCTCCGCGCAGCCGACCACTCTCGTTGTCATTGCCCTTTACCGCCGACAACCGCTTGGTGGGCGAAGCGGTTCGCAATTACTTTGACAACTTGCTGCCCGATAGTGAAGGCATTCGCAAGCGCATCGCTAGCCGCTTTAAGACGAAGAGCGCCGATACATTTGCCCTGCTGCAAGCGGTGGGGCGTGATTGTGTGGGTGCGGTGCAGCTCTTGCCACCCGGCCAGACGCCTGACGGGTTTGACCAAGTACGGTACGAACACCTCACGACTGAACACATTGAAGCCCACCTCAATACGCTGGGATCACAGACGGGGCTTGGGGCTCAAGACGAACCCGAAGACTTTAGTTTGTCGATTGCCGGTGCACAAGAAAAAACGGCGCTGCTCCAGGTCAACGACCAATGGTGTCGCCCTCTGGGCGCAACCCCCACGACGCATATCCTCAAGCCGCCGATTGGCGTGACCCCAGGGCGCAATCTGGATCTGCGACTGTCTGTAGAAAACGAGTGGCTTTGCAACCAAATAGTTAAAGCAGTGGGCCTGCCGGTCGCCGATTGCCACATGGAAGACTTTGGCGCAAGGCGTGCCTTGGTAGTCAAACGCTTTGACCGCCGGTGGCACCCAGACCACTGGATTACGCGCCTACCCCAAGAAGACTTTTGCCAAGCCAAAGGGGTTTCCAGCGACCAAAAGTATGAACAACTTGGTGGCCCTGGCATCGAAGCCTCTTTGGAAATATTGAAAGGCGGTGATGCCTTTCATGAAGACGGTCGTAACTTCTTATGTGCCCAACTCTTGTTCTGGCTATTGGCCGCCATCGATGGACACGCCAAAAACTTTTCATTGTTTGTACTGGCTGGGGGTCACTACCGAATGACACCCTTGTATGACGTGCTGTCGGCATGGCCGCTCATGGGCACGGGGCCCCACGCACTGCAATACAAAAAAGTAAAAATGGCCATGGCGGTGCGCAACAAGACAGCGCACTACAAATTGTCCGAAATTCAATACCGTCACTGGGAAGCATTGGCCCAGCGAAGCGGCGTCGATGGAGCCTGGGCCGCAATGCTGGACATGACCCGGCGCCTAGACACTGCACTGACTACCGTGGCGCAGCGCCTTCCTGCGAATTTTCCAACGCAGCTGTCGGACAGCATTTTTCAGGGAACGCGCCAGCACCTGGAGCAGTTCAATCGGGGGCACGTTCAGGAAGCCGCCTGAAGGAACTGCCTCCCACACCAAACCCAACTGCGCCGCAGGCTCTAGCGGCCAAGACTCCAGCACCACCACCTGCCCCTCTTGCAGCGCCAAACTGGTGTTGCCATCCTGACCTGCCCCCCATAAACCGTACCAGTTATTTCTCCAAGAAGTCCATCAACCCGGAGAATGATGGACATGAGAACAAGCAAATTCAGCGAAGAGCAAATCATTT
>JBEANP010000275.1:0-3696 GCA_041165385.1 Pseudomonadota bacterium
TGACATGCCCACCTTGGCCTTGGTCGCCACGCGCCATTTGCTGCGCGACGGCACCCAGCGCAGCCTCAATCAGCAGCTCGACGTGGAGCGCGACACCCAATCTGCGATGGGCAAAACCAACGACTATGTGGAAGGTGTGACCGCGTTCCGCGAAAAGCGGCCCGCAAAATTCACGGGTACTTGAGTTTTTAAGCCGGCGCGCTGCCGTCTAGCCAGAGGTTGACGGTAGCGGTGTCTTTGGCCGCTAACCGCACTGCCTGCGTAGCGGCGGGCAGCGTCAGCGGCAGGGTCATCAGGCGTTTGTCCCGCGCAATCAAGGCGTTGAGTTTTTTGACCTTACCGGTGTACAGCGTGAGGTCGTCCAGCATCTGCATGCGCCAGGGGCTTTTGTCGGAACCGCTGGCGGTGGACACTGCAATCCACTCGTCACCCGCCGCAAATCCGGCCTTTTCGGCAGCCCCGCCGCGCAGCACCTGCTGAACAAACAGTCCGCCGGATTCTTTAACGCGCAAGCCCAGTTGCTGTGCCACTTGGTCGGGTTCGCGGTGTACTTGCACACCGTGCTTCTCCAATAACGCTGCCACGGGCAGCTCTTTGGTGCTGTGCACCCACAGGGCGATGTCTTTGGCAAAGCTGCGTCCACCCAGTTCTTGCAACACGGCCAGCAAGTCGGCCTCGGCCATGGGGCCGGCTTTGCAGCGGGTCCACAGGCCACGCATCACCGCGTCCAGCGTGGTGCGCCCTTCAGCGCGCAGCGTCAGGTCCAGGCACAGCGCCACCAGCGAGCCTTTGGTGTAGTAGCTCACCGTGGCGTTGGCGGTGTTCTCATCTTGGCGGTAGTACTTCACCCAGGCGTCAAAGCTGGCCTGGGCCACGGTTTGCACCAGGCGGCCAGGGGTTTGGTTCACCTGGTTGATGGTTTTGGTGAGCAGCTTGAGGTAGGTGGCGTTGTCGATCAGCTTGGCGCGGCGCAGCACCAGGTCGTCGTAATAGCTGGTAAAGCCTTCAAAGAACCACAGCAGCTCGGTGTAGTTTTCAGCGCGGTAGTCGTAGCGCGCAAATTCGGCAGGGCGAAGACGCTTGACGTTCCAGGTGTGAAAGTACTCGTGGCTGATTAACCCCAGCAGCGTGGTGTAGCCCTCGGGCTGCTTGTGCGCAGTGGGGGCCAACGTGACGCGCGGTTGGCGAGGCAGGTCTTTGCGGGTGCAGATCAGCGCGGTGGAGTTGCGGTGCTCCAGCCCGCCATAGCCTTCATGCACGGCATTGAGCATGAATAGGTAATTTTTAAACAAAATCGGGCTGTAGCGCCCGTCTGCTGAGCTTATATTGCTATTGTTTTTATAGCGATTGGGTGGTGCGTGCCAGAACGCCAGCTCTGCTTCTACGATAGCCTTTGTATCTTTGAGCAGCTGCGCGCCGTTAAAACTGGGCGGCGCACCGGCTACCACAAAGCGGTGGGGCACACCGCAGGCGGTAAAGCTGCCGCTCCAAAACTCGCCCATTTCCACCGGGCAGTCCACCAGTTCGTCGTAGTTGGCGGCCAGGTAGCTGCCAAAGCCGCGCTTGTTGACTTTGAGGGGCTGCAGAGCAGTGGCTGCGCTCCAGCCGGGCGCTGCATCCACTGGCACCAGTTCCAGGCCATGGGGCTGGTCGTGATGCTCAGGTACCTGCAGGCACAGACTAGTGCCATTGAAAAAGCCGCGCGTGGCGTCCAGCCAGGCGGTGCGAACCGAGTTGTCAAACGCATAGACCTGGTAGCGCACGGTGAGCGGCACGTCCGTAGCGCAGTCCACCTGCCAGCTGGCTTTGCCAAGCTGCTGCACGGTCAAGGCGCGTTCGCCTTGGTTGGCCTTCAGGTTTTGCAGGTTTTTGGCAAACTCACGCACCAAATAGCTGCCCGGAATCCACACCGGCAAGTCGAGGCGCTGCTGCGCGCTTGGGCGGGTGATGGTCAGTGTGACGTCAAACAGGTGGGCGTGCAGCTGGGCTGCTTCAATCCGGTAGTGGACAGCTGGAACAGCTTTGGCGGCAGTCTTTGCGGACGCCGCCTTCATGGTTTGGCTTCAGCCAATAACTTTTCGACTTGCTTGGCGTCCACCGCACCGGGCACGCGGGTGCCGTTTACAAACAGCAGTGTGGGGGTGCCATTGATCTTGTGGGTTTTGCCCAGCTCCACGTTGCGCGTCAAAGCCGAGGTGTCGCACATGGCTGCGGCAGGTGCAGGGGCCTGGTCACGCACCATCCAGTCTTGCCAGGCTTGGGTTTTGTCTTTGGCGCACCAGATAGCCTTGGACTTTTCAGCTGAATCGGGGCCTAGGATGGGGTACAAAAACATGTGGATGGTGACGTTGTCAACCTTTTGCAGGTCGCGCTCAAAGCGCTTGCAGTAGCCGCAGTTGGGGTCTTCAAAGACGGCTAGCTTGCGTTGGCCGTTGCCACGCACGATGGTGAAGGCGTCTTTGAGTGGCAGGCTGTCAAACTTGACTGCGGTGAGTTTTTCAACCCGCTCTTCGGTCAGGTTACGGCGAGTGCGGGTGTCGATAATTTCGCCCTGAATCAGGTAGTTTCCCTGGGCGTCAGAGTAATAAATTTCGGTGCCGTTCACCCGGACCTCGAACAAGCCAGAAATAGTACTTTTGTTGACCTCGTCAATGGCTTTGAGCTGAGGTAAACGCTGGGCCAAGTTTTTACGGATGACTGCTTCGTCAGCCATGGCGACAGAAACCAGGCAGGTCAGAAAAGCCAAACTAGCGGCGACGAGTGGACGTAGAGATAAAACGGTCATGTTGTGTGTGTTCCAAAAGAGGTGGGTGTCGGAGCCCTGGTGCCCATGGCAGCCCGTGCAATCCATTGTTTGAGTGCTCCGCTGCGCTCAAAACCGTTCATGCCCCAGTTGCGCAGGGTTTGCAATGCGGGGTGGGTGTGGTTAAACAGGCGCTGCAATGCGTCGCCCGCGTTGCCCACTATTTGAAGCTCGGCCCTGCGGGCACGCTCGTAGGCGCGCAACAGACGCATGTCGCCCACGCTGCGCCAGTAGGTGCGGCTATCTAGTACGCGTACCAGTTCGGCCACATCGCCCAGGCCCAAGTTCAGGCCTTGGCCCGCCAAGGGGTGCACGTTGTGGGCGGCGTCTCCGGCCAGTACCCAAGCGCTTTGCGTGCCTGCGATGGTTGCAGTGCCGCACCAGCGTTGGGCTTGGGCCTGCTGCAGCGGCCACACATTGCGCTCGCTGGTCAACGTCAAAGCGCCCAGCGCGCTGTGGCTTGCAGCTTCAAGTTCCTGGCAGAAGGCGGTGGCATCGAGTTGTTGCAAGGTGGTGGCCCGTTCAGGACTAACTGACCACACCAGCGCGCACAAGTTCCCCTCGACGCCGCCCAAAGGCAGTAGAGCCGCAATTTCGCCACCGTTAAACCACTGCCGCGCTACTTGCTGGTGGCCTTGAGCGCATTGCACCCGGGCGGCCAGCGCCCACTGACCGTAGGGCAGGGCGCTAAATTCCACGCCAAATTCGGCGCGCGTGGCGCTGTGGCGGCCTTCGCACACCACGGTCAGGGCAGCGCTTTGGGGCGTATCGACTATTTCAATGAGAGGCTGGAACTTCACCGCCTCGGCTAGCTGCGTTTCCAGGGTGGGCACATCCACGATCCAGTTGAGCGCTGGCACCCCTTGTTCAGCGGCAGAAAACTGCACCTGCCC
>JBEANP010000276.1:0-3691 GCA_041165385.1 Pseudomonadota bacterium
CACCCCTGAGCGCTGGATGAAAGACTTTGAGGTAGCCGGATTCAAGCCCGAAGTGATGCCCGGCATTTTGAAAGACAACGCCGTGCGCTTGCTGGGCTTATCGCAAAGCTAAACACGTTCAACAATGATGGCAATGCCCTGGCCCACGCCGATACACATGGTGCACAGGGCGTAGCGGCCGCCGGTGCGGTGCAGCTGGTTGATGGCCGTAGTCACCAGGCGTGCACCGCTGGCCCCCAGCGGATGGCCCAGCGCAATGGCACCGCCGTTGGGATTGACGCGCGCATCATCATCCGCCAAGCCCAGGTCGCGCAGCACGGCCAGGCCTTGTGCGGCAAAGGCTTCATTCAGCTCAATCACATCCATCTGCGCCAGCGACAGGCCGGTGAGCGCCAGCACTTTGCGCACGGCGGGTGCCGGGCCAAAGCCCATGATGCGCGGTGCCACGCCGGCCGTCGCCATGCCCAGCACACGGGCGCGGGGCGTCAAGCCGTATTGTTGGATAGACGCCATATTGGCCAGCAGCAAAGCGCATGCGCCATCGTTCACGCCCGAGGCATTGCCGGCAGTCACCGTGCCATCGGGTCGCACCACGCCTTTGAGTTTGGCCAGCGACTCCATGGAGGTCGCGCGAGGGTGCTCGTCTTTTGACACCACGATGGCATCACCCTTCTTTTGTGGAATGGTGACGGGCGTGATTTCGGCATCAAAGAATCCGCTTTGCTGCGCACGCACGGCGTTGAGCTGCGAGCGCAGCGCCATGCGGTCTTGGGCTTCGCGTTCAATGCCAAAGTCAGTGGCGACGTTTTCTGCCGTCTCAGGCATGGAATCCACACCGTAGAGCTTTTTCATCAGCGGGTTCACGAAGCGCCAGCCGATGGTGGTGTCATATACGGCGTTGGTGCGGCTGAATGCCGACTCGGCTTTGGGCATCACGAAGGGCGCGCGGCTCATACTCTCCACGCCACCCGCTATCAAGATGCTAGCTTCTTGCGCACGAATGGCGCGGGCTGCAGTGCCAATGGCATCCATTCCTGAGCCACACAGGCGGTTGATGGTGGCACCCGGAACCTCGATGGGCAGGCCTGCCAAAAGCGACGACATATGCGCCACATTGCGGTTGTCTTCGCCTGCCTGGTTAGCGCAACCGTAAATCACATCCGACACCGCCGTCCAGTCCACTCCGGGGTTGCGCTCCATGAGTGCACGGATAGGCACCGCGCCCAAATCGTCGGCGCGCACTGATGACAACGCCCCGCCATAGCGACCGAAAGGGGTACGGATGGCGTCACAGATATAGGCTTGGTTCATAGCAGTCTCAATGGGAAATAGGGGAAGTAGAGGGAATCCACGCCGCTGGGCGCTTGTCCAAAAAGGCAGCGAATCCTTCACGTGCCTCGGGTGTACCACGCACGCGGGCAATCGTTTGGGCGGTCAGCTCCACCACCTCTGGGGTGATGGCCCCCACTTCCAGTTGCCCGAACAGCAGCTTGATTTCGCGTTGTGCATTGGGGCTGCCTGCCAGCAACTCGGCAACCGTGGAGTCCACCGCGGCATCCAGTGCATCCAGCTCCACCACGCTTTGCAACAACCCCATGGCCAACGCGTCAGCCGCGCCAATGCGGGTCGTGGCCAACGCCAACCGCTTGGCCTGGCGCTTGCCCACTGCGTTGGTCACATACGGACCAATCACCGAGGGAAGAATGCCGAACTTGGCCTCGCTGACGCTAAAACTGGCGTTGTCAGCTGCAATGGCAAAGTCACACGCACACGCCAGGCCCACACCACCACCGAGCGCCGCACCTTGTACGCGTGCCACGGTCGGTTTGGGGGATGATTCAATGCGGTGCAGCATGCCCGCAAAACGGCGGGCGTCTTCAATATTCCATTCCAGCGATGCCGTGCTGGCGCGCTGCATCCATTGCAAGTCAGCGCCTGCGCTGAAGTGCTTGCCGTCACCGGCCAACACGATCACGCGCACAGCGGCGTCGGCATTCGTTGCAGCAAACGCGGCGTCCAGCTCTGCAATCATGGCTTCGTCAAACGCGTTAAACACCTTGGGGCGAGACATGGTGATCTGCGCCACACCGGGCGCACGCACACTCACCCGGAGCGTTTGGTACTCAGCCATCAATACGTCTCCAAATGCAGACGGCCTTCGCGTTTGAGCGCGGCACCCACGGTGTCCCACTGCAGGCCGGCGTTGGTCGCAATGTCGCGCAGCGCCAGTACTACGCCTTCTTCCATGCTCTTTAACCCGCACACATAAAAATAGGTATTGGAATCAGCCAGTAGCGGGGCTAAGTCTGCAGCGCGCTCACGCATCAAATCTTGCACATAGCGCTTGGGCTGGCCGGGCGTACGTGAGAACGCGAAGTTGTTGTCAATGAAATCTTTGGGCAGGTTTTGCAGCGGCCCGAAGTACGGCAGCTCTTGTTGCGTGCGGGCGCCAAAAAACAGCATCAGCTTGCCGCCCTCGAACTTGCCGGACGCACGCAGCCGCCTGCGCCACTCGGTCATGGCGCGCATGGGCGCGCTGCCGGTGCCGGTGCAAATCATCACAATATTGCTACGAGGGTGGTTGGGCATCAGGAAGCTGCTACCAAACGGCCCGATGACCTGCACTTTGTCGCCAAGTTGCAAATCGCACATGTAGTTGGACCCCACGCCGCGCACAGGCTGTCCATGATGGTCTTCCAGCACTCGCTTCACCGTGAGCGACAGGTTGTTGTAGCCAGGGCGCTCGCCATTGCGTGGGCTGGCAATCGAATACTGGCGCGCATGGTGCGCACGGCCATCCGCATCCGTACCAGACGGAATAATGCCGACAGACTGGCCCTCTAACACCGGGAATGGCATGGAGCCAAAGTCGAGCACGATGTGATGGGTGTCGTAGTCACTACCCTGCGCTGTACCGACTTCAGTCACGCGCACATTGCCAACCACGGTGGCGGTAATGGATTTCTCCGCGCCTTTGGGGCCATAGAGATTGGTAAAGGGATGCGCCGCTGACCATGGCGGCAAAGTGGCACCAAACGCTGCGGAGTTAAAGGTACCCTCGCGGGCGGAGTCGGGTTGTATGGCAAGTGCCGTATCGGCTGGCTGGCTGTCGTTTACAGACACCCCTTGCTCGGCCAACTGCTCAGTGCTGAGCTCTGCAGGCAGTTCGTCCCAAGTGAGTTGCTCTTCAATGGAATACGCGCGCACTAGCGGCATGGCACGCCAGTTGTCAATCGATCCGGTGGGGCAGGGCGAGATGCAGGCCATGCAGAGGTTACATACATCTGCCTTGACCACGTAGTTGCGCGAGTCGTGGGTGATGGCACCCACGGGGCATATGGCCTCGCAGGTGTTGCAGCGAATGCAAATTTCTGGGTCGATCAGGTGTTGCTTGATGACGGCTTCTGTCATGGTCTTGTCTCTCTGTTTTTGCGGCCTGCGTTGTGTTCAAGTGTGCGCCTGCATCGGCTCGGGATCAGGCGGCTTGGGTATTCTGCGCCGTTCGTGTCCCCCACCCGCTTTGCGGGCTCCTCTTTTACCTCACTATGCAGAACACCCAACCCAACTAATCTTACTTAGCGCAGCGGCTGGCTTGCAAGCAATACCGTTCGCAGCAGGGGAGGCGGGGAGCGTGCCATAGCGAAGTAAAGGAGGAGCCCAAAGGCTTTAGCCTTTGGGCGGGGGACATGAG
>JBEANP010000277.1:0-3679 GCA_041165385.1 Pseudomonadota bacterium
CCACAGGCCTGGCTGCCATGGGCGTGACGGCGTCTATGTTTGATGCGGTGATTGCCGGGGCTATGGCTGACCACTGCCACAAGACCAACCCACGCATTGCCACGCCGGACGACTACCGCGCCATGCTGGACATGGCGATGTGATCAATTTGGATGCGTGACGGGGAGCACTCAACATGAAAAACACAACAAAAGACGCAATAGAAGAATTGACCAACAGTCCTTCCAATTACACAAATGTAGGTAGTCTGCGCGCACTAAGGGCTGGCACGGCAATTCACTTGGGAATAGAAAGATGTCGCCGCTGGTGCAGACAACTAGCAATTGAAAGAGTCGGTTTTCACAATCGGCGGATAGCCGCATTGCAAGTTGCATGCCGTAGCGTTGTTGTTCTTTTTGTTTACATGTGGACATTGTCAATACACGCAGAGCAAGCACAAAAACAATTGACGTTTGCACAGCAAGAAGCCAAGCGCAAGTGTCCGCTAGGGCCCTATGACCGCTGTGGTGAATTGGTCGGTGCATACGAAAGAATCCATAAGCATTTGCCACCCAACAAGCGCACGATAGGCGGCCTCCCCTACATGATTCCGGCAACGTATGCTCAGAATCTTGACCCGACGGGCTACAGCAACCAGTTGACCGCATACTGGATACCGTTGGCGCACAAGGTTGACGGCACTGAGTTGGCCGGAACGCAATTTGCCCGAGAGTCGATGAAGTACGGCCTTATGTGGCCCTACGGAGTACGTATCAAAATTGAGACCAATCGTTTGGGTGCAAGGCCGAGCACTTATCGATTGTGTTCAGCAAACTACATACCCAAAGACTCTGCACCCAGCAAAACGGCTTTTGGTATGACCCTCTACGTTGATCGAGCCAAAGAGGCCAGCAGTCCATTTGCCAAGTCAGATGGATGCTTTGTTTCCGACGACTCACGCTTTGAGTTTTATCCCGGTGTTCCCGTGAGCTATGAAGTGCGATATCACAACACGCGGCAAGGCAGCACAACCACCCCTTCCGAAGAACGGGCCGTCGCGGGCTTCAGCATGCGCGATGACAAGGTGTATGTCGAATACATGTTCCAGACTGCCATGTTTGCGTACTGGAAAGAAATCCATCAAGCCGTTTTACAGCTTGTTCAGTCTTGGGAGCAATAAACCATTCTTTATACGCTGAGTCCGGTGATACGGCTGTATGGCAGTAGCCTTTTGGGGCAGCCGCGCAAGCGCGCGCCGAGTCAGATGGGCTGAATAGCACCAGGGTCCGGCCGCTCTAGCCACTGCGCAAATTCATCTGCCAACTGCTGGCTGGCTGACGTAGCCGCTGTCCAGGCTTTCACCCTCCCCGCCAAATCCTGGCCGTAATGGGTGAAATCGGTGCGGTCGGGGATTTTGCTGTTGGGCAGGGTTTTGACCCACTCGGGGTTGGGGGCCAGCAGCAGCATGGTGTCCAAAAACGGTGTGGCGCCATGCCGCCACTTCAGGCTTTTGTCCAGCCAACCGGGTACCACTTGCTTCTGGAAGTGGGGATACAAAACGATGTTTGCTTTTCCCTTGGCGTTTTCAGTATGTTTGGAGTCTTTTATGCCTGCAGCGTCCGCCAGCTGTGCATAAGCAGCTATGCTTTTTGTAGCGCCGTGCGCGCCGGGGTAGTTCAGGTGCAGGTGGTAATCGGTAATTCCGCCGTCCCAATACGCCCCTGGGGGCGCGCCGGGAATGTTGTGCACCGCTTGCAACACAAACGGTATCGAGCAGCTGGCCTGCAGCGCGGGGTTGAAGTTGGCCTCGCTCAAAGCCACTTGGCGTGTGCGGTAGTCGTTGGTGGCAAATGGCAATGGGGCAAGGCCTGGAACTGCAGCATCATTTACACGGCTTGTGCTGGAAAACACCACCCGCTCCAGCCATGCACCCATGGCTTTGCGGCGCACGGCGTTGGTGAAAAACGCGCCTGCGTAGCCCAGCGGAGTGCGCAAGGCATGTTCGGTATTCAGCAAGTGCCTGCCGCGCGAGGTGACAATGTGCAGCGCAAAGCGCGGGTTGCTCAATACCTCGCCCACGCGCCCGCCGTAAAACGCCTGCAGGTTCTTGCCAAAGGTTTCGCTGACAAAGGCCGCTGTGGGTCGCTTCTGGCCGGGGGCTAGCTCGTAGTGCTGGTGAATGTAGTCGTGCTCCAGCCGCTCAAAGGCTGCCACCGAGCCGCCCAAACACGCCGTGGCCATGCGCCAGGCACCAATCGAGGCACCCACCAAGTCAATCAGTTGGGAAGAGCCTGGCAGCCATTCACCAAACAAATACCTATCCAGCGGCCCCAGCAACAATCCCTTGGGGCCACCGGCTGCGGCGGGAATGGTGCAAATGTCGCCAGGCTGCAGCCCTTGCGCCGCAATAGCCGCGCGCGCCTTGGACCCCGCGTAGAGCTGTAGCGCCTTCATTCAGTAGCGCGTTTGACGTGGCGTGGGGGTCATATATACGCCGCCCAATCAAACGGGTCTTGTTGCAGCACCATATCAATATCCAACCCCAACGCCAGGCCCACACTATCCGGAAATGTCACCACCAAGCCGCGCTCGGTGAGTGCTGCTTCTTTGCCACGCGCACGCCAGGCGGCAAGTTGAACCACGCCGGCTAGCGGTTCGTACACATTGTTTTCGAACGGCGCATGTTGGTGTTCAAGCGCATCAATAATAGGTTGGGGAAACTGCCATTTACGTGCATAGCCTGCGCCTACGTTGGCATAACAATAGCCAAGAGCTTGGCGTTCAACTTTGGCACGCTTCAAGTCGAGTGGCTTCACCATTTTGTCCAGTTTTTCAATCTCGGCAGGCATGGCCAAGTGCATGGCCAGCTCGCCAATGGCGTGCAACATGCCGGCAGTGAACGCAGCCTGCTGATTTTGCCGCACCACCCCGGCCAGCGCGCGCGATACCCTGGCCACATTCAGGCTGTAATTCCAAAACTGCTGCAACGCAATGCCGGGCACCGCTTTCATCGAAGCATGCGTAGCAGCCTCTTGGGCCATAGTGCGCACTTGATCGAGATGCAGCAACGCCAAGGCCTCAGACACGCTGCTAATCGTTGCACTGGCTTTGAAAAACGGGCTGTTGGCCAGCTGCAGCAGCCGAACGGTGAGTGCGAGATCGCGCGCAATGAGCTGATTGATCCTTTTCAGGTCCACTTCGGGCCGGTCGAGTTCCACAAGCAACAGCGCCACTACTTTGGGAATGCTGGGCAGGTTGAACTGCTGCTCTAGTAGCACACTCAGTTTCATGTCAAAAGGCCTTTGCAAAAACGTAAGGGTAGGCGACCATTATTACCCTTAGAAACCTATTTCCCCCCTAATAGCTGGGCTTAACGCTTGAGTTTGGCAAACGCCGACGCCATGGCAGATCCACCGCCCAAACCCGCGTCTTGGCGGTTGCCCTGGTTGCCAGCATATTTTTGTTGGCCCCGATCGGCGCCTTGGTAGCGGTTGTCCCCGGCCCTGTCACTTGGTGCGCGCGCGGGTGCAGCGCCAATTTTCATGGTCAGGGCAATGCGCTTGCGGGCCACGTCCACTTCCACCACCTGCACCTTGACGATGTCGCCAGTTTTGACCACCTCGCGTGCGTCGGTCACAAACTTGTGCGCCAGCTGGCTCACATGCACCAGGCCGTCTTGGTGCACGCCCAGGTCGATAAA
>JBEANP010000278.1:0-3668 GCA_041165385.1 Pseudomonadota bacterium
ACCAAACGCAATGCGGTAATACGCAAAGCCTACAAAGCTGTGCGTTGCGATGTAGCGTAGCAGCCAGCGGATACACAGCCAGGCGCTCACAAACGAGAACACCAGCCCCACGCCAAACATCGGTATGTCAGCCAGGCTGAGTAAAGCACGTTCTTTGTACAGACTGTAGCCGCCCGCACCAATCAGCGTGGGAATGGCCAAGTAGAAAGAAAAGTCGGTCGCGGCCTTGCGTGACAAACCCATCAGCATGCCACCAATGATGGTTGCACCGCTGCGGCTGGTACCCGGCACCATGGCCAGGCACTGCACCAGCCCCACTTTCAGGGCGTCCATGGGCGTCATGGCATCCACACTGTGAACACGCACCGCAGTACCTCCAGCCGCCTGGCGTTTTTCAGCCCACAAAATAATGAAGCCGCCCACAATGAACGTAGTAGCAACCACCCAAGGGGTAAACAAATGGGCCTTGATAGCCTTGCCAAACAGCAGACCCAGCAAAACGGCGGGCACAAAGGCAATGAATACATTCAACGCAAACTGCTGCGCCTGTTTTTCTGTGGGCAGGGCGACTAGCGTGTCGCGAATCTTTTGCCAATACACCAGGATGACGGCAAAGATGGCACCGGTCTGAATGGCAATGTCAAACACCTTGGCCTTGTCATCATCAAAGCCCAGCAAAGCGCCAGCCAAAATTAAATGCCCCGTGCTTGAAATAGGTAAAAATTCTGTGAGCCCCTCGACCACACCCATCAGGGCAGCCTTCACCAGCAAAACAATATCCAAAGCAAACTCCTAATAAAAATTGCCCGCGCACCCGTGGGACATGCGTAAGCAGCTCACTTATTCATAGCGCAACGCTTGAATCGGCAACAACTTAGACGCCCTACGTGCCGGATAGTAACCAAAAAAAACACCCACTACGCCCGAGAACCCCACCGCCAGCACCACAGCACTCGCGCTCAAAGCCACATTCCAACCGGCAAACTCACCTACTCCCCAAGTCGCCACTGCACCCAAGGCTACACCAATGGCGCCGCCCATCAAACTCAGGGTCACGGCTTCAATCAAAAACTGACTCAAAACATCGCGCCCACGTGCCCCCACCGCCATACGCAGGCCAATCTCACGGGTACGCTCAGTAACGCTCACCAGCATGATGTTCATGATGCCAATGCCTCCGATGATGAGACTGATTCCAGCAACTGCGGCCAGCAACAGCGTCATGATGCGGCTGGATTCTTCTTGCGCTTGCAATATCTCGGTGAGGTTGCGCACCTGAAAGGGGTCTTCACCACCGTTGACCACTTTAAAACGCTGACGCAGTAGATCTTTGATACTGTCTTCGACCAAACGCATATCTTGTCCGTCGCGCACCTTGACCGAAATGGATCCCACACGCTTTAGGCGACTGGTAGCGTCACCACCCCAAATGCGATTGCGCAGAGTGGACAGGGGCATCATGATGGCGTCGTCCTGGTCTTGCCCCATGGAGTTTTGGCCTTTGGGGGCCAGTACACCTACCACCGTCATGGGAATGTTGCGCACCCGGATCATCTTGTCCACCGGATCTTCGTCACCAAACAGTTCGCGCGCCACCGTGGCACCAATCCAGGTGACCTTGGCGGAGCCAGACAGCTCGGCCGCATCAAACAGGCGGCCACTGGCCAGGGGCCAATCACGCGCCTCCAGGTAATCGTTAGTCACACCCAAGATGCTGGTGCCCCAATTGGTGTTGCCGTACACCAACTGGCCGCTGGTGCGCGAGGTGGGTGCGGCCACCTGCACCGCGGGAATATCAAAAGCAATGGCCTGCGCGTCTTCTTCAGTCAGGCGCTGGCGCGTTTGCGCGCCCAAACGCACACCGGCTTGTGAAATGCCCCCCGGCAGCACCAGCATGATGTTGGAACCCAAGCCCTTCATTTGCTCTTGCACCCGCTCGGTTGCGCCCTGTCCCACCGCAATCATGGTGATGACTGCAGCCACCCCAATGATGATGCCCAGCATGGTCAAAATACTGCGCAAGGCATTGGCCGAAAGGGCCCGCCACGCGCTGCGCAAAGCTGCCATAAAGCTCATACTGCCACCGCTTTCAACGGCTTACCTTGCCATACAGCCAAGGCGCTGCGCTCGGTGTCTTCCACCATCAAGCCGTCTTTGAACACCAGCTTGCGCCGTGCCCAGGCGGCAATGTCGCTCTCGTGGGTGACCACCACCACGGTCATGCCTTGGCGATTGAGTTCGGTCAGCAAGTGCATGATGTCTTCACTGGTTTGCGAGTCCAAAGCGCCTGTCGGTTCATCGGCCAAGATCAGCTGCGGTTGGTTCACCAGCGCACGCGCAATAGCCACCCGCTGTTGCTGGCCACCTGACAATTCAGAGGGCGTGTGCGTACCCCTCTCGGACAGGCCCACGCGCTGTAACGCGGCCTCTGCAGCCTTACGCCGCTCAGCCGCTTTCACACCCGCGTACACCATGGGCAGCTCCACATTTTCCAAAGCGCTGGTGCGCGGCAGCAAATTAAACTGCTGAAACACAAAGCCAATGCGCCGATTACGGATGGACGCCAGCGCGTCTTGTGACAGCGACTCCACCTCTTCGCCCGCCAACACATAAGTGCCAGTGGAGGGCTGATCCAAGCAGCCCAAAATATTCATTAACGTGGACTTGCCAGAACCCGATGCGCCCATGATGGCCACAAAGTCACCCTCGGCAATGTCCAGCGAAATACCCCGCAAGGCGTGCACGGTTTGCCCGCCCATAGCATAGGTTTTGGTCAGCGCACGTGCCTCAATCAGGGCCATGTGTGCCTCCTAAAACGCCATGCGCGGTGTGGGCGCGCGCGCAGCAGAGGGCTTCACGCCTGCAGCAGAGGTTTGCAAGCCGGTCACGATCGTAGCCCCTTCGGCCAACAACGCCGCATTGGGCGAGCCAGGGCTGACCAGCAGCTCAGTGGATGTGCCATCGGTAATGCCCAGACGCACATTCAAGGCCTTGGGCTTGCCCTTATCGTCCATCACATAAATGCGGCCACGGGTGCTGGTACGGCTGGCTGCCTCTGCCAACAAGGTGGCATAGCCCACTTTTTGCTCTGCAGTGAGCACGTCACCAATGCGGGCCCGAATATCGGCCATCAGTTTGTCGCGCGCTTTGGGGCGCTCCTCGGGGTTCAGGTCGCGCAGCGCACCAAAGCGCGGGCGCACCTCGGCATATACAGCGTCTACGCGGGCGGCTTGATCGGCGTTGAGCTTAAGTTCATTCACGACGCGGTTACGAAACTCGGTTGCGGCACCGCCGTTGGCAGGGGCAGGGGCGGCAACAGTTGCGGATTCCGTTGCGGGCGAAGCAACTTGCGCATTTGTCGTTGGTGCTGCAGCGGTTGGCTTTACTGGTGCTACTGGTGTGGCAGCTGGCGTCTGGGTGGCTTGGTATTTGGTGCGCTGCGCGGGGGTCAGCATGGCCGCGATTTTGGTGCGCATCTCTGCCATCAGTTTTTCCCGGCTTGCAGCGCGTTGGTCTTCGGCCAAGTCCCGCAGAGCTTGAAACTGAGGGCGCATTTCGGCGCTGATGGCGTCGAGCTTGGTTTGCTGCTCAGTGCTGAGCTGCAAGTCCGTGATCAAGCGCTCACGCATCGCTGCCAAACCGCCACCTTGCCCACCGCCCTGCCCCGC
>JBEANP010000279.1:0-3626 GCA_041165385.1 Pseudomonadota bacterium
CGAAAACATAGTCCACCAAACAATGCCCACAAATAGCAGGCCGGCCCCCAGGGCCTCTAGTAATAACAGTGTCATGGTTCGATTCCTGGCTGGTTGGTGTCTGGCTTGTATTGTAGGAATGCTGGCCGCTTGCGGTAGCGTGCCGACGGTCTATGTCCCTACAGTAGTCCCCACGGTTCCCACCACCGGTGCAGTGGTCATCCACCCAGACACTAAAGTGTCGGGAGGGGTGATGAGCCAGCCCAAAAGCCGATGGGTGCCGGTGCCATGGTCTGACTTACCAGGGCTGGACGAGGACAACTTATTTGAAGCCTGGAACGCTTGGATCAAAAGCTGTGAGAAACCCGTATCCCCTTTTGTCATGCTGTGTGGCGAGGTTCGGCGGCTGAGTATTGCGGGTACGCAAGAACAGCGAAACTGGATGCAAGCCCGTTTGCAGCCCTACCGGGTGGAGTCCTTGCAGGGTGACGCCAACGGCCTGCTGACCGGGTATTTTGAGCCCATGCTAGAGGCGAGTCGCGTGCTTGCCGGAGTCTACCGCGTGCCCATTTACCAGCCGCCACTTACGCTGGCACAGCGCAAGCCGTGGTTTACACGGCAAGAAATCGATACCTTGCCGCAAGCGCAAATCGCCTTGAAAGGCCGAGTAATCGCTTATCTCGCTGATCCTATTGATGCGCTGGTGTTGCAAATTCAAGGTTCAGGGCGCATTCGCTTGGCACAAGCCGATGGCACCCAGCGCTGGGTGCGTGTGGCGTATGCGGGTACCAACGAGCAACCCTACCGCAGCGTGGGGCGCTGGTTGCTAGATCAGGGACTGACCAAAGACGCGTCCTGGCCCGGCATCAAGGCTTGGCTGGCCCAAAATCCGCAGCGCCAGCAAGAACTTTTGTGGAGCAATCCCCGTATGGTGTTTTTTAAGGAAGAGGCATTGTCAGAACTGGATGCCTCTTTTGGCCCCCGGGGAGCGCAAGGTGTAGCGCTCACGCCAGGCCGATCTATTGCGGTTGATCCAGCCAGCATTCCCTATGGCACGCCGGTGTGGCTGGCGTCTGCAGGAGGGCAAACCCGACTTCAAAAACTGGTAGTGGCGCAAGACACCGGCAGCGCCATTAGCGGTGCGGTACGCGCCGATTATTTTGCAGGTTGGGGGCAGGATGCTGCCGATTTGGCGGGGCGCTTGCGTCAGTCACTGCAGTTGTGGGCACTCTGGCCGAAATGACATAGATACCGTGCTAAGGCATACACTTGCGTGCACCTATTAGGAGATTTGCACCATGAATGCACCCCTGAGCCGCGACCTGCCTGCGCATATCCGCACAGCACTGGAAACGGTTACTCTCGACGACAAATATTCTCTGGACTACGGTCACGCCTTTATGAGCGGGGTGCAGGCGCTGGTGAAGCTGCCCATGCTGCAGCGCGTGCGCGATCAACGCATCGGCAAGAACACCGCAGGGTTTATCAGCGGCTACCGGGGTTCGCCGCTGGGCACGTATGACCAGTCGTTGGTCAAGGCAGAGAAGTATTTGAAGGCGCACCACGTTGTGTTTCAGCCCGGCGTCAACGAAGAGCTGGCTGCCACCGCCCTGTGGGGCACCCAGCAGCTGGGCTTTGCCCCCCCCGGCACCAACAAATACGACGGTGTGTTTGGTATCTGGTACGGTAAAGGCCCGGGCGTGGACCGCTGCTCTGACGTGTTCAAACACGCCAATATGGCGGGCACCACGCCTTGGGGCGGCGTGATTGCAGTGGCGGGCGATGACCATATTTCCAAAAGCTCTACTGCTGCGCACCAAAGCGACCACATTTTCAAGGCCTGTGGCACACCCGTGTTCTTTCCCGCCAATGTGCAGGAAATTCTGGACCTGGGTATTCACGCTTTTGCCATGAGCCGCTTCTCGGGTGTGTGGGCCGGCATGAAAACGATTCAAGAGATTGTCGAGTCCAGCGCCACGGTGATGATTGACCCGGACCGGGTGCAGATCAAAATCCCCACCGACTTTGTTATGCCGCCCGGCGGGGTGCACATTCGTTGGCCGGACGCCGCGCTGGAGCAGGAGGCGAGACTGTTTGATTACAAATGGTATGCAGCCTTAGCCTACATCCGAGCCAATCGGCTTAACTACAACGTCATTGAAGGCCTGAATGGGGGCAGGGGCGATCGCTTTGGCATCATTGCCAGCGGCAAGGCTTTTAACGACACGCGCCAGGCGTTGCTGGACCTGGGGCTGGACGACGCCACATGCCAGCGTCTGGGCATCCGGTTGCACAAAGTGGGTGTGGTGTGGCCGCTCGAAGCGCAACTCACCCGCGAATTTGCCACTGGCTTGCAAGAGATTTTGGTGGTGGAAGAAAAGCGCCAAGTCATTGAGTACCAGCTCAAAGAAGAGTTGTACAACTGGCGCCCTGATGTGCGCCCCACGGTGCTGGGCAAGTTCAACGAGGTTGACGGTGTGGGGCAATACGGCAGCGGGGGCGAATGGTCCATGCCCAGCCCGAGCGCGAATACCTTGCTGCGCGCTAACGCCGATTTGTCGCCCGCCATCATTGCCCGCGCCATTGCGCAACGCATCAAAAAGTTGGGCATCGACACGGACATCGCCGCCCGCATTGACGCGCAATTGGCGATTCTGAACGCCAAAGATTCGGCCATGCAGGTGCTGGAAGTGAATACCAGCGCCGCGATTCGCCAGCCCTGGTTTTGCTCTGGTTGTCCACATAACACCAGCACCAAAGTGCCCGAGGGCTCACGCGCCATGGCCGGCATTGGCTGCCACTTCATGACCATCTGGATGGACCGCGCTACCGTGGGCTTTACGCAGATGGGTGGCGAAGGCGTGCCGTGGGTGGGGCAGCAGCCTTTCAGCCACGACCAGCATATGTTTGCCAATCTGGGTGATGGCACTTACTTCCATAGTGGCATTCTGGCCATCCGCCAGAGCATTGCGGCCGGCGTCAACATCACTTATAAAATTTTGTATAACGATGCCGTTGCCATGACCGGTGGCCAGCAGGTGGGGGAGCGCCCAGGACCCGAAGGAGCCCTTTGGGCTTCGGGCCACTCAGTTGTGCAGATAGCCCAGTCCATGCGTGCGGAAGGCGCTATCAAAATCATAGTTGTGACGGATGAACCAGAAAAATACGATGGCGTAAAAAACCTGCCCGAAGGTATTGCTATCGAGCACCGGGACGAGTTGGACCGGATTCAGCGCGAGTTCCGCGAGATTAAGGGCACCACCGTCATCATCTATGACCAGACCTGCGCCACCGAAAAACGCCGTCGCCGTAAACGGGGCACGCTGGTGGATCCAGCAGAGCGCGTGGTGATCAACGAATTGGTGTGCGAAGGCTGCGGCGACTGCGGAGTCCAAAGCAACTGTATGAGCGTGGAGCCGCTGGAGACGGAATTTGGTCGTAAGCGCCAGATTAATCAAAGCACCTGCAATAAAGACATGAGTTGCATCAAAGGTTTTTGCCCCAGCTTCGTAACCGTCGAGGGCGGCACGCTGAAGAAAAGGACCGCGGCCAAAGCAACCGCAGTCTCCGGCTCAGTTGCACAGGCCTGGCCTGCGGTACCCGAACCCTTGATTGCGGATGTATGCAACGTACCCGGTGGCGTGTGG
>JBEANP010000280.1:0-3624 GCA_041165385.1 Pseudomonadota bacterium
CTCCCGGTGGTGCAGCGTTTGATGTGCAAGCGGTGTGCAGCGGCTTTGTTTACGCGCTGTCGATTGCCGACAGCATGATCCAGACCGGTGCGGCCAGTAAAGCGCTGGTCGTGGGCGCTGAAATTTTTTCCCGCATTCTGGATTTCAAAGATCGCACCACCTGCGTATTGTTTGGGGATGGCGCTGGCGCTGTAGTGCTGGAAGCCTCCGATGTACCTGGAATTTTGGCCAGTGATCTACACGCCGATGGCAAGCACGTTGGCATTTTGTGCGTGCCCGGCCATGTGTCTGGCGGCAATGTAACTGGCAATCCACTGTTAAAGATGGACGGGCAAGCAGTTTTCAAGTTGGCAGTGGGCGTGCTCGAAGATGCTGCACGCGCTGTGCTGGCCAAAGCTGGCAAAACCGAGGCTGATATTGACTGGCTTATTCCCCATCAAGCGAATATTCGCATCATGCAAAGCACGGCACGCAAGCTCAAGATGTCGATGGACAAAGTAGTGGTGACGGTAGACCAACATGGCAATACATCGGCGGCGTCCATTCCCTTGGCATTGGACTCCGCCGTGCGCAGCGGCAAGGTCAAACCCGGTGAAACACTCATGCTGGAAGGCGTTGGCGGTGGTTTTACCTGGGGTGCAGTGCTATTAAATTTGTAGCTATTTACGCATATTGGGCGAGGGCTTCAGGTTAATTTGATATAAAAAAATCATGAAACAGTTTGCATTTTTATTTCCGGGCCAAGGCTCTCAGTCGGTTGGTATGTTGGATGCTTGGGGGAATCACCCGGTGGTTGCCCAAACCTTGCGTGAAGCGTCCGATGCGCTGAATGAAGACGTGGGCAAGCTAATCCATGAAGGTCCCAAAGAGGCATTGGCGCTCACTACCAACACCCAGCCAGTGATGTTGGTGGCGGGCGTGGCAGCGTACCGCGTTTGGATGTCGGAAGTGGGCGTTGCGCCTGCTGCGGTCGCTGGACATTCGTTGGGTGAATACAGTGCACTGGTGGCTGCAGGTGCATTGACACTTGCCCAAGCTGCGCCTTTGGTGCGGTTGCGGGCACGGGCCATGCAAGAAGCCGTGCCGGTGGGCGTGGGTGCCATGGCGGCTATTTTGGGCATGGATGCTACTAAAGTTATAGCTGGTTGCGCAGAGGCGACGGGCGCTTTCGGCCTAAACAGTTCTGAAATTGTGGAAGCGGTCAACTTCAACGACCCCAAACAAACCGTCATCGCTGGCAGCAAAGCGGCAGTCGACAAAGCCTGCGAAATTCTGAAAGCCAATGGTGCTAAGCGTGCGTTGCTGCTGCCTGTGTCTGCACCTTTTCACTCCAGTTTGATGAAGCCTGCTGCTGAAAAACTCAAAGCGCGTCTGAAAGAAATCGACATTGCTACCCCCCAAGTCGCGTTGATCAACAACATTGACGTGGCACTTGAGGTAGACGCGGACCGTATTCGCGATGCGCTTTATCGTCAAGCCTTTGGGCCCGTGCGTTGGGTGGAATGCGTGCAAGCCATCAAGGCGCGTGGCATTTCCAACTTGGTGGAGTGCGGCCCGGGCAAGGTGTTGGCTGGTATGTGCGCACGCATCGACGCAGAATTAACCGGTGCCGCGATGTTTGATCCCGCCACCGTCTTGGAAGTGCAAGGAGTCTTGGCATGAGTGAAGTCAAATTTGAAGGCCAAGTGGCCTTGGTCACCGGCGCATCCCGAGGCATTGGTGCCGCCATCGCATTGGAGCTGGCCCGTAAAGGCCTCAAGGTCATCGGCACAGCCACTACCGATGCCGGCGCAGAAAAAATTCGCGAGGCGCTGGCTGCGTTCGCTGGTTGTGATGGCCGTACCCTGAACGTGACCGATGGCGCAGCCGCTGATGCATTGGTAGATGCCATCGTGAAAGAGCACGGTGGAGTGCAGGTGCTGGTGAACAACGCTGGCATTACCCGCGACACCTTGGCCATGCGCATGAAAGATGACGATTGGGATGCGGTGCTGGACACCAACCTCAAGGGTGCATTTCGCATGAGCCGCGCTGTGATGCGTTCGATGATGAAGCAGCGCTATGGTCGCATCATCAGCATCACCTCAGTGGTGGGCGCGTCGGGTAACCCTGGTCAGGCCAACTACGCGGCATCCAAGGCGGGTGTGGCGGGCATGACGCGCGCCTTGGCCCGTGAACTGGGCTCTCGCAACATTACCGTGAACTGCGTTGCGCCGGGTTTTATTGATACCGATATGACAGCGGGTTTGGGTGAAGACCAACACAAAGCGCTGTTGGGCCAAATTCCTTTGGGGCATTTGGGCAAGCCGTCTGACATTGCCCATGCAGTTGCCTATCTGGCGTCTCCTTCAGCTGCGTACGTAACAGGGCAAGAATTGCATGTCAATGGCGGCATGCACATGTAATTACTGGTTTATTTGCAGCCGATTGGTCCGTTCGGTGACCCATTTAGAGCCAAGTCTCTAAGCGCGGGTAAAATCTCGGATTCTTTTACAACCCTTAGAGGGAACCCATGAGCGATATCGAAATCCGTGTCAAAAAAATTATTGCCGAGCAGCTCGGTGTTGAAGAGTCCCAAGTGACCAACGAAAAAGCCTTCGTGGCCGATCTGGGTGCCGACTCTCTGGACACCGTGGAATTGGTAATGGCATTGGAAGACGAGTTCGGAATTGAAATTCCTGACGAAGATGCGGAAAAAATTACTACTGTGCAAAACGCGGTTGACTACGCGACCAACAACAAAAAAGCCTAATAAGGCCATACGCCTATGTCTCGTCGTCGTGTTGTAGTCACTGGTTTAGGTTGCATCAGCCCCGTAGGTAATACGGTGCCTGAAGCTTGGGCGAATGTTCTGGCCGGGAAATCTGGTATCGGAAAAATCACCAAGTTTGATGCCTCCGCGTTCTCCTGCCAAATCGCAGGTGAGGTGCGCGGATTTGATTTGGAGTCGTACATGACTTCCAAAGAAGCCCGCACCATGGACAGCTTTATCCATTACGGTATCGCAGCGGCAGCGCAAGCTGTGGCGGATTCTGGCTTGCCTACTGGCGACGCATTGGATTACGAGCAAGCAACGCGAATTGGTTGTGTGATTGGTTCGGGCATCGGTGGCTTGCCACTGATCGAGAACACCAATATTGAATACACAGCCCGCGGGCCACGGCGTATTTCTCCATTCTTTGTGCCTGCCTCCATTATTAATATGACGGCAGGCCATGTGTCTATGCGGTTTGGCTTTAAAGGGCCAAATCTAGCTATCGTGACCGCTTGCACCACAGGCTTGCACTGCATTGGTGAAGCGGGGCGAATGATTGAGTACGGCGATGCCGACGTCATGGTGGCCGGTGGCTCTGAAGCTACGGTGTCGCCATTGGGCGTGGGCGGCTTTGCCTCCATGCGCGCATTGAGCACGCGCAATGATGACCCCGCGACCGCATCACGCCCCTGGGACAAAGACCGTGACGGTTTTGTGCTGGGTGAAGGTGGTGGTGTCATGGTGCTTGAAGAGTATGAGTACGCCAAGGCGCGTGGCGCGCGTATTTATGCAGAGCTCAGCGGTTTCGGCATGAGCGCTGATGCAGGCCATATGACTGCGCCGAATATGGACGGCCCTCGTCGTGCCAT
>JBEANP010000281.1:0-3623 GCA_041165385.1 Pseudomonadota bacterium
TTCACGTTTTGAAAGGAAAAATCCTTTTGCAGGTGTTGCAAGTGATGCTGGATGTATTCACCAGCGGAAGGAGCATGCGTTCCAGTGTTTTCTACAGACATAGTTCACCAAATATCAATTCAAACCAATAAGACTTCGTTGCCGAGAATGCAGCCACGCGGCCACCCAATACACCTTCATCGTCACAACAAAACCCACAACAAGAGCCAACCAATCGAGCGGCGAAATCAATCTCGGAGCCATCACCAGAATGACCACCGTCAAAAGAATTTTGACCGACTCCCAAATTACAAATCCTAGCATTGCAGCAGTTGGCTGCACAACGGTGCTTTGCCGCTGTAACCCCCGTACCATAAGCGCCGCCGGGAAAACCACAGCACCACAACCATACGCAACAGAAACACCCACCACTTCGCCAAACCACGTGCCAGCCAACAGAGCACACAATATGCCCACCACTAACTGCCACACAACAATGCGCCATGGCGACACTGACTTACGAGTACTGCGCCACTGCTTAGCCTCTTCGGCTGTCATGGGCTTGAACTCTTCGTCAAAGTCCCCACTTGTATTTTCTGTATCAACAACTGCGTTGGACCGAGGCTTGATTGTCATCGATGAGAATTACGCCCAGGTTACAGCTGCTGTTTTATGCACAGCCTTCGATTATACGTAGAAACCATGAGAAGGCTAGCCGCGTGCCAGTGATAATTGTGCCAAGCCCATTCCTTCACAAACCCCTATCTCCATGAGTGCCGTCAACCCGCCGCCATCAGAATCTCTGATTGAGTACCCATCCCAGTTTCCCATCAAAGTCATGGGGCATAAAGTGGATGGACTGGTGCACGCCATCACCGTGATCGCCAAAGAGTTCGACCCTGCTTTTGACGCCACCACCATCGAGCTGCGCGAGAGTAAAGGCGGCAACTATTTGGGGGTGACCATCACCATCACCGCCACCAGCCGCGAGCAGCTTGACGAGTTGTACCGCACGCTAAGCACCCACCCCATGGTTAAAGTAGTGTTGTAGCCCGTGGATATCGCGGTATCCCGCCTCGGCCACGTGGAGTACCTGCCCACTTACGCCGCCATGCAGGCATTTACAGACCAAAGAGACGTGGGGCCCTCGTCCACATTGCGTGACCAGCTATGGATTTGTGAGCATTCACCAGTCTTTACCCAGGGACTGGCGGGCAAAGCGGAGCACATTTTCATGCCGGGCGACATCCCCGTGGTGCAAACCAACCGAGGTGGTCAGGTCACTTTTCATGGCCCGGGTCAGGTGATGGGGTATCCGCTGATTGACCTCAAGCGCGCAGGCTACTTTGTTAAAGAATATGTTTACCGCATTGAAGAAGCGGTGATTAGAACGCTGCGTCACTTTGGCGTGACGGGCCACCGCGTTGCGGGTGCCCCCGGCATCTATGTGCGGCTGGACGACCCGACTGGCCACGCGCCTCTGGAGCAAAGGCCTCGTAAATCGGAGTCGGAACCAAGCACGCAGCCCCCGGGCGTAAACCCAAATTTACCCCTACAACCTGACTTCACCGGCCTGGGAAAAATCGCCGCGCTGGGCATCAAAGTCAGCCGCAACTGCACCTACCACGGCGTGGCGCTAAACGTGGCCATGGACCTGGAACCCTTCTCGCGTATCAATCCCTGTGGCTATGCCCGACTGCAAACGGTGGATCTTTCTACAATCGGGGTCTCTGTTGGCTGGTCTGATGCCGCCGACGTGTTGAGCCACAAGCTCGCAACCTACCTCGCGCCCTAAGGCGCCCCTGCCTCATGAGCCACAGCCAAGACACCACCGCCACCAACCCTACGGTGCGCGAAGCGCAATCCGCCGAAGACTACAACCCCTTGGCCAAGCAAAAGGCTGCTGCCAAGCTGTCGCGCATTCCAGTCAAGGTGGTGCAGGGCGAAGTACTCAAAAAGCCGGATTGGATCCGCGTCAAGGCCGGCAGTCCCACCACCAGGTTTTACGAGATCAAAGAAACACTGCGCGCCAACAAGCTGGTCACCGTGTGCGAGGAAGCCAGTTGCCCCAACATCGGCGAATGTTTTGGCAAGGGCACAGCCACCTTCATGATCATGGGTGACAAGTGCACCCGCCGCTGCCCGTTTTGCGACGTGGGCCATGGCCGCCCCGATCCGCTGGACGTGAACGAACCCGACAACCTGGCCAAGACCATCGCCCAGCTCAAGCTCAACTACGTGGTGATCACCAGCGTGGACCGCGACGACCTGCGCGACGGCGGTGCGGGCCACTTTGTGGAGTGCATCCGCAAGACGCGCGAGCTTTCGCCCAAGACGCAAATCGAAGTGCTGGTGCCCGACTTCCGAGGCCGCGACGACCGCGCACTGGAAATTTTGAAGGCTGCGCCACCGGATGTGATGAACCACAACCTGGAAACTATTCCGCGTCTGTACAAAGAAGCGCGCCCAGGTTCAGACTACCAGTTTTCATTGAACCTGCTCAAGAAGTTCAAGTCCTTGTTCCCAAACGTCCCCACAAAGAGTGGCCTGATGGTGGGCCTAGGCGAGACTGACGAAGAAATTTTAGACACCATGCGTGATATGCGTGCCCACGATATCGAGATGTTGACCATCGGCCAATACCTCGCACCCTCTACCAGCCACCTGCCGGTGCGCCGCTATGTGCATCCCGACACCTTCAAAATGTTCGAGGCAGAAGCGTACAAAATGGGCTTTAAGCACGCTGCCGTGGGTGCGATGGTGCGCTCCAGCTACCACGCAGATGTGCAGGCGGGACACGCCATGGGGACTACAGTCGCCTAATTAAGCATTGTGATTTGCTACTAAATTAATAGCTGCTTACGCATACCTCACGGGGGCTAGAGGTCTATTTTGCTTAACATTTTGCTTATTTAGGCTTAGGAAACCCACCATCCGCCCACGCCACCGCACTGGCCCGGTTCAGCTTGAATGACGGTGCCACGCGCACCTGGGCCAACACCTCGTCGCCTTCATCACGCGCGGTGAGTTGGGCGCTGGGGTTGTCGTCGTCCGGCTCGATGTCTAAGTACACCGTCACACGGCCCGCGTTGCTGGTCACAGCGATGCTTTGGTGCAGCGACGCGTGCAGCTGCTGCTCGCTGCGGCGCACGAATTCGCTGGCGGTTTTGACCAGCGTGTTGAAGGCGTTCACGTCCAGTGGCTTGGGGTTCTTTTTGTCGCGGCCCATGGTCCAGGGGCCAATCAGGGCAGGCTCGCGCGCGCCATCTTTGGTCATGGCAACGGCCCAGCCGTCGTCGTCATCGTTTTTGATCACTTGGGCAGTCCAGCCGTCGTTGCACCAAGTGCGGGGTTCTTGAATCTTGGGGTTGTCTTCGTTCATAGTTGATAGTATCTACCCATGAACTATCAAGCCCAACCTGACCGTTATAACGGCACTATGCCCTACCGCACCTGCGGTAAAAGTGGCCTCAAACTCCCAGCCGTGTCGCTGGGCCTGTGGCACAACTTTGGCGATGCCACGCCGTTTCAAACCCAGCGCGACATGCTGCGCACCGCGTTTGACTTAGGGATCACCCACTTCGACCTAGCCAACAACTACGGCCCGCCCTATGGCAGCGCCGAGACCAACTTCGGTGAACACC
>JBEANP010000282.1:0-3616 GCA_041165385.1 Pseudomonadota bacterium
CGATCTGTCTATGTTGCAGTGCAGCATCATTCGAATTATAGACTTTGGGCATAGGTTTGCAAGTCCTTTATGTTGCACTGCAGCAAATTAGTGACATTTTTCTAAAATCGAGAAATTTTCATCATTCCGTCACCGTGTTGCCCCTCTCAAAAGCCGGGCGATCCGGGGCTGGCAAAATCACCCCCATGCAGGAAAAGCCCCCTTCCAAGCCAACCCCCGAGCCACGCACTGCGTACAAGATGTTTCGGCCCATCTCCACCCGCTGGATGGACAACGATGCCTATGGTCATGTGAACAACGTTGTGTATTACAGCTGGTTCGACACCGCGGTAAATGCCTACCTGATAGAGCAGGGCGCACTCGACATCCACGCCGGACAAACCATCGGCTTGGTGATAGAAACCCAATGCAACTACTTTGCCCCTTTGGCCTTTCCCCAGACGGTGGAAGTGGGCATTCGGGTGGCACACATGGGCAAGTCCAGCGTGCGTTACGAGGTGGGTATCTTCGGCGAGGGCGACTTGTGCGCAGCCAAGGGCCACTTTGTGCATGTGTATGTCGACGCTACCACTCGCAGGCCCACCGTTTTGCCCGAAAAATTAATTACCGTTCTGGAGACTTTGAAATGACGACTTCCCCCGTAAGCGCAGCCATTGTGGATGCAGCTATCACCTCACGCATGTCTGCGCGTGCATTTACCAGCCAACCCGTGGCCAAGAGCGACATCGAGGCCATTTTGCAAGTGGCCAGCCGCGCGCCCTCGGGCACCAACTGCCAGCCCTGGCGTGTGACCGTGTTGCAAGGGGCCAGCCGCGACAGTCTGGTAGAAAAAACCTGCGCCGCCCACGACGCGATTCGTGCCAACCCCGAGCTAGCCAAGGAATACGTGGAAGAGTATGACTACTACCCCACGCAGTGGGTCAGCCCCTACATCGACCGCCGCCGCGAGAACGGCTGGGGCCTGTATGGCCTGTTGGGCATCGGCAAGGGCGACAAGGACAAGATGCATCTGCAGCACCAGCGCAACTTCCGCTTGTTTGATGCGCCCGTGGCGCTGATGTTCACCATCGACAAAGTCATGGGCAGAGGTTCGTTGGTGGACTACGGCTGTTTTATGCAGAACATCATGGTGGCTGCGCGTGGCCGTGGTCTGCACACCTGCCCACAAGCCGCGTGGAATGGTTTCTCCAAAATCATCATGCCGCTGATTGGCGCGGGTCCCGATGAAATGCTGGTGTGCGGGATGGCTTTGGGCTATGCCGATGAATCAGCGGTGGTGAACACCTTCCACACCCCACGTGTGCCGGTGGCTGACTTCACCACCTGGCTCGAATAACTGCCTGATGGCTTATGCCGCCATTCAGCTCCTCAACGGGCTGAGTTACGCCAGCACGCTGTTTTTGATGGCAGCGGGGCTGACGCTGATTTTCGGGGTGACCCGCATCGTCAACTTTGCACACGGCAGCTTCTTTATGCTGGGTGCGCTGTTATCGGCGCATTGGCTGGTGGACTGGTTCCCGGCCTGGAGCGACAGCGCTTGGCTATACGCAACTGCTATTTTTTTAGGAGCTGCTTGCGCAGGACTGGCGGGCGCTGTGGCCGAATTTATGCTTATGCGGCGACTTTACGGCGCACCTGAGCTGTACCAACTGGTCGCCACCTTTGGCCTGAGTCTGGCGCTGCACGATGCCATGCGCTGGGGCTTTGGGCCCGACGAGGTGTTCGCGCCGCGCTTTCCGGGGCTCAAAGGTTCCATCGAATTCGCGGGTGAGTTCTTTCCGCAGTACCAGGCAGTCACCATCGTGCTGGGGCCGCTGGTATGGTTGGGCCTTCACTTATTGCTTGGCCGCACCACGTTTGGCACACGGCTGCGGGCGGCCACGCAAGACCGCGCCATGCTGTCCGCGCTGGGCGTCAACCCCAAACCGCTGATGCTCGGGGCCGTTGTCCTGGGTTGTGCGCTGGCTGGACTGGGCGGCGCACTGCAACTGCCACGCGAACCCGCACACCTTCAGATGGACATGAACATCGTGGTGGAAACCTTTGTGGTGGTTGTTACGGGAGGCCTGGGCAGCATTGGTGGTGCATTTCTAGCGGCCCTGCTTATCGGGCTGGTGCATGCCTTTGGCAGCAGCCTATGGCCGCAGGGCACGCTGGTGCTCGTGTTTGCCACCATGGGCGTGGTGCTGGCGCTGCGCCCACAGGGCTTGCTGGGCCAGCCGCTGGAGCAGGCGTCTGAAGAGCTGGGCCACCGATTTCGTTGGGGACCGCGCTCGCCACATGCCTTTGCGGCTCTATGTTTGGTGGCTGTGGGGTTGCTGGCTGGGGCGTGTGCCTTGGGTGATTATGCGCAGTCGTTGGCCAGTGACGCACTTATTCTGATCATTCTGGGCGTGAGCCTGCAGGCCATGATGGCGCTCGGGGGGCTGGTGAGTTTTGGCCACGCGGCGTTTTATGCGCTGGGAGCCTACGGCACGGCACTGGCCCATTTGCAATGGGGCTGGAGTTTGCCGGGCGCGCTGGCTGTGGGGTGTGCGGCCAGCTTGGGCGTGGCTTCTGCCCTGGGCTGGGTGATGGTGCGCAGCGCCGGGGTGTACTTGGCCATGCTCTCACTGGCCCTGGCCCAGGTGGTGTGGGCCACGGCCAGCCAGTGGGTGGCCGTGACGGGCGGGGACAACGGCCTGATTGGCCTGCAACTGGTGACCGAAGACACCCGTACCCTGTTTTTTGCGTTGCTGGTTTTTATTGCGCTGGTCAGTGTGGCCGCGTTGCGCCGCTTGAGCCGCTCCACCCTGGGCGCTGCGCTGCAGGCTGTGCGTGATGCGCCCGAGCGGGCAGCGGCCAGTGGGTTGAATGCCCGCCGTATTAAGTACCGCATTTTTATGGAGAGCGCTACTCTGGCCGGGCTGGCGGGGGGCTTGTTTGCGGCGCATCAGGGGGCGGTGTTTCCGTCGGTGGCCTCGGTGGCTACGTCGGTGGACGCTTTGCTGGTGGTGCTGTTGGGCGGCTTACACCAGGTGTGGGGCACGGTGGCCGGGGCGGCAATTTTGGTGGGCGCAGCAGCGGAGTTGGGGCGTGGCTTTGACTACTGGCGCGGCGCTTTGGGCGTGCTTGTGATGGTCATCATGGCTCTAGCACCCACGGGATTGCTCGGCTTGCGCTGGTGGCCGCGTGGGGGCAAAACATGAGCCTGCAAGTCAGCAACTTGGTGAAACACTTCGGTGGCGTGCAGGCGGTTAAAGGCGTGTCATTTACGGTACAACCCGGCGAGTGTGTGGCGTTGATTGGTCCCAATGGTGCAGGCAAGTCCACCACCTTTGCCTGCATTGCGGGCCAGCACGCGCTCACCAGCGGGCAGGTGGCGTGGGGCGGCCAGCGGGTAGATTTGCTAACGCCGCAGCAACGCTTGCAGCAAGGCATAGCGCGCACGTTTCAGGTGGCCAAGACGTTTGAGGCACTGACGGTGCTACAAAATGTGCAGCTGCTCACGCAGGCCCCACGGGGGCTAGCGGCCTATAACGTGTTAGAAAACACTGATAGCACGAGCGCTATGGCATTGCTGGCGCGGGTAGGTTTGCAAGACCTGGCGCAGGCCGACGCCAAAGACTTGCCCTAT